>JAEYTV010000245.1 GCA_023433855.1 Pseudomonadota bacterium
CCGTTCATCTTCATTGCCCGCACGGTGGCAACGATCACCGCCGCCGCCGGCTTCAGACCCGCCTTGCGGCACTTGATGTCGAAGAACTTTTCCGCGCCGAGGTCGGCGCCGAAGCCGGCTTCGGTCACGACATAGTCGGCGAGCTTCAGCGCCGTCGTGGTGGCGACGACGGAGTTACAGCCATGCGCGATGTTGGCGAAGGGGCCGCCATGCACGAAGGCGGGATTGTTCTCGAGCGTCTGCACGAGGTTCGGCTGCATGGCGTCCTTCAAGAGCACGGCCATGGCGCCAGGGGCCTTGAGGTCGCGGGCGTAGACCGGGCTCTTGTCGCGGCGATAGGCGACGATGATGTCGCCGAGGCGTTTTTCCAGATCCTTGAGGTCGGTCGCCAGGCAGAGGATCGCCATGACCTCCGACGCCACGGTGATGTCGAAACCGGCTTCGCGCGGAAAACCGTTGGCGACGCCGCCGAGCGACACGATGATGTCGCGCAGCGCTCGGTCGTTCATGTCCATGACGCGGCGCCAGGCGACGCGGCGAATGTCGATGCCGAGTTCGTTGCCCCAGTAGATGTGGTTGTCGATCAGCGCCGACAGCAGATTGTGCGCGGTGGTGATGGCGTGGAAGTCGCCGGTGAAGTGGAGGTTCATGTCCTCCATCGGCACCACTTGGGCGTTGCCGCCGCCGGCTGCGCCGCCCTTCATGCCGAAGTTCGGCCCGAGCGATGCCTCGCGGATGCAGACGACTGCCTTCTTGCCGATGCGGTTCAGCCCGTCGCCGAGGCCGACGGTGGTGGTCGTCTTGCCTTCGCCTGCCGGGGTCGGGTTGATGGCGGTGACGAGGATGAGCTTGCCGTCCTTGCCGTTCTTCTTGGAGGCGATGAAGTCGGCCGACACCTTCGCCTTGTCGTGGCCGTAGGGCAGGAGATGCTCGGGCGGGATGCCGAGCTTGGCGCCGATCTCCATGATCGGCTTCTTCTTTGCCGCGCGGGCGATCTCGATGTCGGATTTCACTTCGGCCATGACGGCGTTCCCTCGGACTGACGGTTGTGGCGGTGCGGACTGCGGTTTCGGATGGGCCGGGCGACGGGGACCGGCGCGAAAGAATTGCGCGGCGATCTAAGCTTGCCGCGGCGGCCTCGTCAACCGGCATGCAAAATTGTTTCCCTGCAAGAAACTATCGCCTGCCGGCGCTATGTCCTTCGCCGGCCCGGCTGCGTGGCGCATAGAGCCCGAGCCATGCCCGCCGCGCCGTCTCAAAACAGGCGCGAAATGAGCGAAAAGCGACAATGAAGCTCTACAATCATAAGGTGCATAAATTCCTATTTACAAACCAAGGTTGAAGTTGCATCCTGCCTGCAACCAATCGGGTAACTGGGGAGTGCGCGATGTCGAGAGAGGTAACGACGAACGATACTTACCTTGACAAGGTCAAGAAACTAATACCGGCAGAGGTCAGCGCCGCGTTCCTGGCGATCAACGCATCGATCCCGCTCGATGACCGGAATCTTCGATTTGTCATCATCTTCTTCGTGGTCCTCATCCCGATCTGTGCGCTCTATCTGCGAAAGCTGGAAAATGTCACCAGCATCCGCCAGGTGCTGTTCACCAGCGGGATCGCCTTTCCGATATGGGCGTTGAACATAGCGGTCGACCGTCTGGAGTTCATGAGCAGCAAACTGTTCCTGCCGTCGGCCCTCCTCATTCTGGTTACACTACTCGTTCCGCTCGTCGCAAAAGGCGAGCCGACCCCATGACGTCGCATCGAGACGGATTTCGAAGGATCGCATTGGCAGCATCCTGCGTTGCGATGTTCCTTCAACCGGCGCACGCGAACAGGATTCTTCGGTCGAACTTCTATGAGAACACTGGGCTTGGGTCATTGGCGCATTTGCCGAACTCGAAGACCGAGTCCGCTGCGCGAGGAGCGCTGGCGGTAGTCGATCTGACAGGGGAACAATGCATCAGACTGCCGAGCACGGGTCCTCAATATTTTCTCATCAACCATTATGACGAAGGCCTCCAGGGAGAGGTCGGATATTTTTCCGTCAGAATTCTTTATGAGTACGCGTCCGAGGAAGAACCTGCGGAGCATTACGTCGGTATTCATCTGCAGCGAAATGGCAACTGGTTTGACGAAACAGGCACGCAATCGACCGGCCGATACGAGTGGGCTTCCGATCGCGCCGGGACTATGACTGGTCAAACATTCATGGACCTTCACAATCCCTCCGGGGAGAAGGCGGCCGACAGATTTAAGGAACTGCAGTCATCGGTCGGCAACTGGCATATGAAGCCGACGGCTGAAAGTGAAAGTTCATGGAGCGACCGGTATCTGTATGGTCCGCTGCTGAGGGCGTATCTCAGAGAAGACGTGACGGCGATCAGCGCCCGGATGATCCGTTTCACCGCGACTGCAAGTATCTGGAGTTCCAGTCCGGTGGTCTTCTGGCTCGATCCGCGCGGAGCAAAGGCGGCAACCATATTGATCGACGCGCCCAGGCACCCCGGAGCGCCGGCGAGACTTGTCTACGGCGTGATCTTTGGAGGAACTTGCCCCTAACGTGACGAGCCTGCGTTCATCGCCTCGCTCCAGCCCTCCACTCCAAGCGAGACAAGCGCTCAGCGATCGAGGACCGACCGGATCTCGACGATTTGCGAGCGCGCCCGCAGCAGGTTGAATCCCATCGTCGCGAGGTGGGAGGGGAAGATGAAGCTCGACTCGTTGCCGTTGGAGATGAGCCAGGGCTGCATGTTGAGCGCATCGCGCATCTGGACGATCAGCGTATCCCACAGGGTGGTGATGTTGCGCTCCCTGACCACCGCGGAGAAGTCCAGGCGGGCAGCGGTCAGGATGCCGTAGTAGGCGTAGAGCTGGCCGTAGGCGAACCAGAAGCGGTCATCGGCGCGCGGATCGAACCATCCTGCGTCGGAGTATTCGATCTGTCCGCGCAGGATGTCCGAGGTGGAGCCCATGTCGCCTGCGATGCGGTCGAGAAACAGAAGCAGGTTGTCGGCGCGCGCGTCGAACGTGACCTGGCATCGCACCAGGCTGGAATTGTATGCGCGCAGCCTCTGGATTGCATCGCGGTAGACGCTCGGCGTCGGACGGGTCGGACCGCGCAGGCCGATGTACCAGGCGTCCTCGTCCCAGGCGAGCGCGGTGCGCGCGTCCTGCAGGTTCTGGTCGATGCGCGAGGTGCCGCGGGCGCGGCCGAGCGTATCCACCAGCTCGGTGGTCGTGCGCCGCATGACCTGGTTGATGCCGAGCTGGAAGGCAGCCTTGTTGTCGAAGAAGGGCGTGTTGCGCCATGGAATGCCGAAGAGGCCGAGCTTCGACGCCAGCATGGAGGAGATCCACGCATTCTGGTTGACGTTGAAGTCGACCAGATAGGCGGTCATCTCCGCGATCTCGGAGCGCTTGCAAGTCTGCTGCGCGGGCGCCGTGGGGGCGGCCGGTTGTGTCGTTGTCCCGCTTCCGGGCTGCTGCGTTCCGGTCGCCGTCGCCTGTGAGGGCGGGCTGATCGGATCGCCGGCCAGGACGTTGGCGGTTTGCGGCGCGGTGGAGGCTTCAACGATGCCGGCCGGATAGTCCGGATTAAAATTGTTCCAGAACTGGGTGACGTAGAAGAAATACCCGTAGGCCACGACGATGGCCGCGAGGACGAGGCCGAGCACGGATTTCAGGATCCAGCCGCGCTGCGTGTACCAGCGGCCGGCCCACATGAAGGGCCAGAGAATAATGCCGATGACGAAGCCGATGCCGCGGCCGATCCACTGGAAAACCCGGGTGAAGAAATTCACGATCGGATCGAGCATTCCGGCGTCCCCTTGGTTTCCGGGCCTGTGCGGGATGGTCTAGTCGACCAACCCATAGAGGCGCGCACGATAGCCCGCCTCGTCTCTCAGATATGTGGTTTTCAGCGTGTCGACAACATGGGCGCGCCAGAGTTCCGGCCAGCTTTCGTAGTCCTGGTAAAAACCCTGCTTGTTGAAGATGTACTTCGAGACGAAATCGGACGGCACGAAATCCGAGATCAGCCGGTTGGTGAGCCAGGCGTCGGGATGGTCCGGCTTGGCCCGCACCACCAGGAAACGATGCAGCGGGAAGACCTCTTCCAGCTTGAGCTGGCCGTACTGCGCGATCTCGCGTTTCGCGGCGTTGAGGAAGGGGAAGGTGCCTTCGCTGGCGATCAGCTCGGCGTTGGAGTGGATCCAGGTCTGCAGCCAGACCTTGTCGACCTGCCGGAGATCGAGCTTGGGTTCGGTGTCGCGGATGAGACTCCTGATCGCCATCTCGGCGCGATGCTCGAGATAGCCCGAGGTTTCCAGCCAGGAGGCGCGCGGCAGCTCGATGCGGCCGGTCGAGGCGAGGAAGCGGAAGACGCGGTCGGCGTCGCGGATCGACAGATAGCTCACCTGCCATGGCCGCGAGGGGCGGAAGCCGGGCGTGGCGGGATCGGAGATGACGGTGGTCATGTCCTTGTCGATGAAGACGTAGAGCCCGCCGAAATGGCTGGTCCAGAAGGCGTTGTGGCGGAAGATCACCTGGTCGGGGACCAGGGCGTTCTCCCTGATGTCGCCGGTGACCTTCGCCAACTCCACCATGCGGTTCAGCATGTTGTCATCGCGCCAGGCATCCGGTTCCTGCTTCAGCCGGTTGACCAGACGGCCGAGCTCGGACGCCTTGCCGAGCACGTCTTCCGCCGACAGCACGCGGAACTCGACCTGGTTGATGGAGATTAGGTCCTCGATGTCCTCGACCTTTGAGACGGAATCCTCGATCTCGCCGTAGATCACGTCCTTGATGGTGAGGGCGTCGATGGCGCGGGCGTTCTTCTCGAAGAACTCGTAGACGAGCTGCGAGGTGTTGGAGAAGGCGGTGTGGACGACCGGCAGGTCCTGCTGCGAGGGCGTCAGGATGATGAAGCGGCGGTTGATCTCGTTGGGGTCGAGATACTGGTAGTCGCCGAGCTCCTCCGCCACCTGCTGCGAGAAGCCGGTGCGATCGATCTCGAAGGATTTGAGGGCGGTCGGCTTCAGGCCAAAGGCGACGAGCGCCTTGTTGTAGCGCTCGATGAGATGCGGCTCCTCGACGGGCAGGAGGCGGCCGTAGATGAGCTCGTTGTCGCGCAGGAGGTCCACTATTCCTTCTCCCCGTTCACGGGGAGAAGGTGCCTGCGGCGCCGTGCGCGTAGTAGTTGCCCCTCACCCTTGCCCTCTCCCCGTGAAGAACGGGGAGAGGGGTTCGCGAGCGTCGATCTTGCACCGTTCACCCCTGCCGCCTGGCAGAAAAGGTGGCGAGTGAGGCTCGGCGATGACGTCCCCCTCTCCCCGGTCTTGACGGGGAGAGGGTAAGGGTGAGGGGCAGCAGAGAGGTTCAATTGATGATCTCCCGGTAATTCGCTGCGGGCATGAAGCGCAAATCCGGCGCTACGACGGCATCCAGCCGTCGGTCCAATGCTGCAAGGATCGTATCAACGACCGCATCAAGTTCCTTCAGCGCATCGACATTCCAGAAACGCAACACCGACCAGCCTTGCTCGACCATGAACCGATCGCGCCTGCGGTCATAGTCACTGTCTGCATGTTGGCTGCCGTCCAATTCGATGACCAGATGCTCTTCCCGACAGGCGAAATCGGCAAAGTAGGGGCCGATCGACAGTTGTCTGGTGAATTTTGCGCCTTCAAGCTGGCGATTCTTGAGCGCAGACCACAGCGCGCGCTCCGCGTCGTTATCGGCCTTGCGGAGCGAACGGGCGCGATTGGTGCGTGCGGTCTGCGGTCCGCGCATGGCGCTGCCCCTCACCCTTACCCTCTCCCCGTGAAGGACGGGGAGAGGG
>JAEYTV010000251.1 GCA_023433855.1 Pseudomonadota bacterium
CCGTCTGCTCGACATCCCCGAGAGCTGGGGCAGCGCCGTCAACGTGCTGGCGATGGTGTTCGGCAATATGGGTGACACCTCGGCCACCGGCGTCGCCTTCACGCGCAATCCCTCGACCGGCGAGAGGGCGCTCTACGGCGAGTTCCTGGTGAACGCGCAAGGCGAAGACGTCGTCGCCGGCATCCGCACACCTCAGAACATCACCGAGGCCGCACGCATCCAGGCAGGCTCCGACAAGCCTTCGCTCGAGAAGGTCATGCCGGAGGCTTTCGCGTCCTTCGTCGCGATCTCCGACAAGCTCGAGAAGCATTATCGCGATATGCAGGATCTCGAATTTACCATTGAGCGTGGCAAGCTCTGGATGCTGCAGACGCGTTCGGGCAAGCGCACCGCGAAGGCGGCTTTGAAGGCTGCCGTCGACATGGCCAGCGAAGGGCTGATCACGCGGGAGGAAGCCATCTCGCGCATCGATCCGGCTTCGCTCGACCAGCTTTTGCACCCGACTATCGATCCCAAGGCGGCGCGCGACGTGATCGCCGTCGGCCTTCCCGCTTCGCCAGGTGCGGCGACCGGCGAGATCGTCTTCTCCTCGCATGAGGCCGAGGACATGAAGGCGCTCGGCAAGAAGGTGATCCTCGTCCGCATCGAGACGAGCCCCGAGGACATCCATGGCATGCATGCGGCCGAAGGCATCCTCACCACGCGCGGTGGCATGACCAGCCACGCGGCGGTGGTCGCCCGCGGCATGGGCAAGCCCTGCGTCTCCGGTGCGGGCTCGCTGCGAGTCGATTACCGGACCGGCACGTTGATGGCGATGGGCGCGACCTTCCGCAAGGGCGACATCATCACCATCGATGGCGGCAACGGCCAGGTGCTCAAGGGCGCAGTGCCGATGCTGCAGCCGGAACTCTCGGGCGACTTCGCCGCGATCATGGAGTGGGCGGACGGGATCCGCCAGATGAAGGTGCGCACCAACGCCGAAACGCCTGCCGATGCGCGCATGGCTCGCTCCTTCGGCGCGGAAGGCATAGGGCTTTGCCGCACGGAGCACATGTTCTTCGACGGCGATCGCATCGTGGCCATGCGCGAGATGATTCTCTCCGACACGGAAGAAGGTCGCCGCGCCGCGCTTGCCAAGCTGCTGCCGATGCAGCGCTCGGATTTCCTTGAGCTTTTCGAGATCATGGCCGGTCTGCCGGTCACCATCCGTCTTCTCGACCCGCCGCTGCACGAGTTCCTGCCGAAATCGGACAAGGAGATCGACGAAGTCGCCGCGGTGATGAATGTCAGTGCCGACAAGCTGCGCCAGCGCACCGAGGCGCTGCATGAGTTCAATCCCATGCTCGGCCACCGCGGCTGCCGGCTGGCAGTTTCCTATCCCGAGATCGCCGAGATGCAGGCGCGCGCCATTTTCGAAGCGGCGGTGGAGGCCGGCAAGAGCACCGGCAAGCCGGTAGTGCCCGAGATCATGGTGCCTCTGGTCGGGCTGAAGAAGGAGTTGGATTTCGTCAAGGCCCGCATTGACGCCGTGGCCAAGAGCGTGATGGAGGAGGCCGGGACGAATGTCGATTATCTGACCGGCACGATGATCGAACTGCCGCGCGCAGCCATCCGGGCGCATGTTATTGCAGAGAGCGCCGAATTCTTCTCCTTCGGGACGAACGACCTTACCCAGACCGCGTTCGGCATCTCTCGCGACGATGCGGCTTCATTTCTCGAGACGTACCGCCAGAAAGGCATCGTCGAGCAGGATCCTTTCGTGACGCTCGACATCGACGGGGTCGGCGAACTTGTGAAGTTGGCCGCAGACAAGGGCAGGCAGACGAGGCCGGACATCAAGCTTGGCATATGTGGCGAGCATGGCGGTGACCCGGCGTCGATCCGCTTCTGCCAGCAGGTGGGGCTCGACTATGTGTCGTGCTCGCCCTACCGCGTGCCGATCGCCCGATTGGCGGCTGCTCAGGCTGCGGCTGCGAAAACTGGCTGACGCCGCAGCCGCTGGCGATCGGGCTAGAGGTCGGTTCCGACTTCGCTGGATTTGGGGTTTGCCTCGATCCTGACCTTGTCGGGATAGAACGCGCCGTGATCCTTGATCTGCCTCATCTCGTCATAGGGCTGCTCATAGGCCCACATGACGTCGTTGACGGCTTCGCCGACGGCCGAGGCATTCCAATAGGAAGCGTCTCCCTTGTAGGGGCAATGAGTGCTGGTCTCGCTCCGCTTCAGCAACTCGAAATAGATGTCCTTGAACGGAATATAGAAGACCGGTGGATAGCTGGCCTCGCGGAGCACGAGCGCCTTGCCGGTCGATGCCAGGATCGCGTCGGAGAAAACGACCGTGACCACGCCGTCAAACGGCTCCACGGTTATCCGATGGGAAGAGTTCCGCTGAAATCCAGGCGAAGGGTTGGCCGCGATGCCCATGATCATACTCCCTGTGATCGGCCACAACGTGCCGATCCGGGCCTCGTTCCGTCAAGCGTGGCGCTGACGGCGCCGACTTCAGGCTGCGGCCTTCAAGACGTCCATGAGCCCGGCATAGGATTCGGCGATCCTCGCCAACGGGCTGCTGCTGCGCGAGGTTGTCTCGACCTTGAGCTGGCCGCCTTGCGTGGGAAGCGTCAGCAAAAGGAATTGACGACTACTTGTTCCCAAGCCAACCGCTGCTGCGGCGGCGTGATGCGCCTCACCGTCAGCATCGACCTTCATCTTGAAAAGCAGAGTGCCGCCAACCGCTTCCAAAGCGCCACGAACGACCTCCTCGAAATCGTCGTCGGATACTTCGCGCAGCACCGTAGGCGCCAGATGGTCCGTGTCGGATGGCTGAAGTAATGTCGAGGCTTCGAAAGCCGTTTCCTGGCCCTGATCCGCTGTCTTCTGGGTGTTCATGCGCAACCCCTTGGCTGTTCGCAACTACAACCCCACCTCGGCTAAGAATCTAACCCCACCTCAGCGAAAAATCTACAGTGACGGTGGCCGCAATGTGGCGAAGATTGATGCCGCTGGGTGAGTGAAGCGCGGCCTGTGGATAGGCCATCCGGACAGGGGAGCCATCGCTGTCCGCGTTTCTGCTTCAACCCGAACGGAAAAGGCCGTAAGTAGCTCGCCGCGGGCGGCAATGGGATGGCGACCACGGGATGGACGAATTTCTGGAACGGCGCGTTTCGAACGCCACCGTCTGGTCGCGCAGGGTGGCGATCTTTTCGGCTGTGCTGTTCCTGACCGCAGGAATTGCACATCGCATAGGATTTCTAAGCACTCCCGATTTTTTCCCGGTCCTGGGAACCGTTGCGGGTTTTGCCTTACTGGCGCTGCTGTTTGCGGTCCGCGCGCTTTTCCTGTTCTGGCATTACGGCGGCAAGGGCGGAGGCAGCCTGCTTTTCGCCATCCTGGTTGCGTTGTTGGTGCTGACGCCGTTCGGCATCACCGCTTATCGCGGCGTCACATTGCCAATGCTCAACGACGTTTCGACCGACACGGACGACCCGCCGGAGCTCGCCATCGCGGCCGCGCAACGGGCAGATGGGATGAATCGAATCGAACCGTTCACGCCGGAGAGGCGTAAACTGCAGCAGGATAATTATCCTACCGCGACGGGTCGACGCTACGAGGCGCCGATCGCGCAAGTCGCCGAAGTGGTGCAAGATGTCCTGGCCGATCGCGGTTGGCCGATCGTCAGTTCCACCGACTTCCCCGCGGAGGCCACCGAAATCACCATAGAAGCGCAGGCGAAATCGCCGCTGCTGGGACTTCCCGCAGACATCGCGATACGTCTGATTGACGAGGGCACCTCCACCTATGTCGATATGCGTTCGGCATTTCGTTATGGTCCGCACGATTTTGGCGACAATGCCGCACGTATCGCGTTCTTCCTCGCTGATCTCGATATAGAAGTCGCCTACCTTACGGTCGTTACGCCGGTCGAGCCCGTGGAGCCGCCAAAGCCTCCGCCGCCGGTGGCCGAGCCTCCGCCGCTGCCAGAAGAACCAACCGAGCCGCTAGACCGGTCTGAAGATCCCCCTGATTGACAGGGGGCCATCGGCCTCCACCAGCTTTCGGTCCACCAAATCCTCGAGATGTGCGAGCACGGAAAGTCCGGCGGCCGCGTGCATCTTCGGATCGGTGTCGCGATATATCGCCTTGACCAACTCGTCGATCGACCGGTCTCCCTGTTCGAGGCGGGCAAGGATTGCGCTCTCCCGCGCCAATCGGTGTTCCTTCAAACCCAGCAGGTAGTCTGGTGGGTTTTTCACAGGCCCCCCATGACCGGGCAGGAACAGGCTGTCGGCGCGTTCGATGAGCTTGTCGAGCGATGCCATGTAGTCTGCCATCGACCCGTCGGGCGGCGCGACGATCGTGGTAGACCAGGCCATGACG
>JAEYTV010000305.1 GCA_023433855.1 Pseudomonadota bacterium
CAGTATTCGATGTCGAAGGCCTCCTGTTCCGGTAGCCCCTGATATTCGGAAACAGTGGATGCTCCCCGCATGACATTGATGGCGTTGACATAGAACTCGCCTGCGATCCGAGCCGTCGCCTTGTCACAGGCAAAGGACAGCATGCCGACGCCCGGCACCAGGAAGATGACCGGATTGGGGTCGCGCATCTTCGGGGAATTGTCGTGCTTGCACGTCTCGTAGTAACGCGCGTAGTCGGCGCGGTACTGCTCAAGCGCTTGGTCCAGTGCCGCAACCACCGTATCCACGTCTGGCCTCGAAGGATCGAAGTCGAGGATCAACGGCCGGATCTTGGTGCGCAGGAAGTGGTCGGGGCATGACGTGCCGAGGCTTCCAAGTGGCTTCAGATCCCGGGAATTGACAAACTCCAGGACCGCGTCCTGGTCGTCGAAATGTCCGAGCTTGCGTTCAGCCTTGCCGATACGACCGCGGATTTCGGGCATCAGCCTTGCCGCGATCGCCCGCCGCTCCTGCGCCGGCAGGCTCTCAACCACAGCACCGCCGAAGATCGTCTTTCCTTCGGTTGCAGCCGCGAACCAATCGATTGCCTTATTGATGATCCGGAGTGTCAGTTCGTAACAGGCTTTCGCATCGTCGGCCCAGGTGAAGAGGCCATGGCTTTCCAGGACGACCCCCCTTGCGCCGGGATTGGCTTTTACGAACGCCTCCAGATCAAGTCCCAGCTGGAAGCCAGGTCGCCGCCAGGGCAGCCAGCCGATCTCGTCACCAAAAATCCGCCTTGTCAGTTCCTTCGAGTTTCTCGACGCTGCGATGGCGATGATCGCGTCCGGATGCATGTGATCAACATGCGCATAGGGAACGAAACCGTGCAGCGGGGTGTCGATCGAAGCTGCGCGCGGATTGAGGTTGAAGGTGCAGTGCGGCAGAAACCCGACCATGCGGTCTTCGTCTTCCGTTCCCTTGTAGAGGCCTTTCAGCCCTTCGAGCTTGTCGAGATAGAGGGTCGCGAACCCATCGAGCTTGATCGATCCAACGTCGCCACCGGATCCCTTCACCCACATCACTCGAACCTTTGCGCCGGTCAGCGGATCGGTTTCCAGTACCTTTGCCGACGTGTTGCCTCCGCCGTAATTGGTGATGCGCTTGTCGGCACCAAGAAGGTTCGAGCGGTAGAGGAGCTTTCCCGGCTCATCCAACGCGGCAGCGTATGCGTCATCCCAACGGTTTTCGAGAAGGCGGGTTTGGCCCGACATCGGTTTCCTCCCTGCATCACTTCGGTCCATGGCGTCCGGGTGGCGCCATCTCCCTGGAAACGGGTATCGCGCATCGCGGCGCTCCGTGTCAATCAGAAGCGCTCATAAACTTTCATGCTGCACCGCATCACTCGCGATCTTGATCGTTCATGATTGACAGTAGCGCAAATCCGGCATTAGTTGATGATCAGGAGGAACCCGATGCACGAGCGTGAACGCCATCGCATTATCTTGAGCGCAATCCAGGAAAAGCCGGTCGTCACCGTCCAGGACATTGCGGAGCTGACGGAGGCATCCGAAGCGACGATCCGGCGCGATATCTCGGCACTTCATGTTCAGGGAAAGCTTCGTCGCGTGCGGGGCGGAGCCGAGGCGATGCACCCGCCGCAGCTTGGCCAACTCGCCGCTCGATCGTTCAGGGTCTCCGAGTCGATCAATATCGACAAGAAACGTGCAATCGCCCGTCGCGCGGTCGAACTCTGCGATGACGGAGATTCGATCATCATCAACGGCGGCACGACAACGTTCCAGATGGTGCACTTCATGTCTTCGCGCCGGTTGCAGGTGATGACCAATTCGTTCGCGATCGCAGAACATCTGGTTAAGCACTCGAAGAACACGGTCACGGTACCGGGCGGGGCGATATACCGCGAGCAGAGCCTCATCCTGTCGCCATTCGAGAACGACGCGATTCGCAATTTCTACGCCCGCCGCATGTTTATCGGTGCGCAGGGCCTAGGCCCACTGGGCGTAATGGAGGCCGACGCACTGGTGATCCAGAGCGAGCAGAAGCTGATGCAGCAGGCCGAGGAGCTCGTCGTCATGGTCGACGCTTCAAAGTTCAACCGCCGGTCCAGCCTCATCCTCTGCCCTCTAGAACGGGTCACCACAGTCATCACCGACGACGCCATTCCCGACGATGCGGCGCGGATGATCGAGGCGGCGGGAGTGACGCTGATTATTGCTGGGACTGCGGGGGCGGAAACGGCCAAGGAGGAATCCCCGTCCGCCGCCTGAAGGCAGTGGCGGGAGGGACATGGATTATCCAACTGGGAGGACTGACAATGAAACTAGCAGGGAAACTGGCCTTGGGCGTGGCGCTCGCCTTTGCCGCAATGACAACGGCTGCCAGCGCCGCCGACGTTAAGATCGCACTCCTCGTGAAGTCGCTCGGCAACGGATTCTTCGAAGCGGCGAACAAGGGCGCGCAAGAGGCAGCCAAGGAACTCGGTGACGTCGAGATCATATACACGGGTCCGACGACCACGACTGCGGAAGGCCAGATCGAGGTGATCAACTCCCTGATCGCGCAAGGGGTCGATGCAATCGCCATCTCGGCCAACGACCCCGACGCCGTGGTTCCCGCTTTGAAAAAGGCGGCCCAACGGGGCATCAAGGTCATCTCCTGGGATTCGGGCGTGGCACCCGAGGGCCGCATCATGCACCTGAATCCCTCCTCCAACGAACTGATCGGCAGGATGTGCCTGACGCTCGCCAAGAACCATCTGGAGGGCGGCAAGGGCGATTTCGCGATCCTCTCTGCCACCACGACTTCGACGAACCAGAACACCTGGATTGCCGAGATGAAGGCGCAGCTCAAGGACTTTCCCGGGCTGAATCTGGCCACAACGGTCTATGGCGATGACCTCGCCGACAAGTCCTATCGCGAGGCGCAAGGCCTCCTCACCTCGCAACCGGAAGTGAAGGTCATCGTCGCTCCGACCACCGTCGGCGTGCTTGCAGCTTCTCAGGCCGTGAAGGATGCCGGCAAGATCGGCCAGGTCTATGTCACCGGCCTCGGCCTCCCCTCCGAGATGGCCGGCGCCATCAAGTCCGGCGCGACCAAGGAATTCGCCATCTGGAATCCGATTGACCTGGGTTACTCCGCCACGCAGATTGCTTATCAGATCGTCAAGGGCAACACGGATGCCAAGCCCGGCTCGGAGATTAAGGCCGGGCGCATGGGCACGATCAAGGTTGGCGACAATGGCGAGGCCGCAATGGCCGATCCGTTTGTCTATGATGCCTCCAACGTAGAAGAATTCGCGAAGATCTTCTGATCGCTCCCAAACTGGCACCGGGGGCCGGCCATGGCCGCCGGTTCACGCACCTCTTTCACGGGCAAGGCGATATGAACGCTGTCGTATCGACGACCGACATGACGACACCGATCGGGACGGAAAGACCGATCCTCGAGATGCGAGGGATTTCGCAGATCTTCCCTGGCGTGAAGGCCCTCGACGGCGTCAGCATCACGCTTCATGCCGGGCAGGTCACGGCACTTATCGGCGAAAACGGCGCGGGCAAATCAACGCTCGTCAAGATCCTGACCGGGATATACCGTCCGAACCAGGGGGAAATCCTCATCGACGGGGAAGCCGTCACTTTCCTGAACGCCCAGGCAGCGATCGATGCCGGTGTCACGGCGATCCATCAGGAGACCGTGCTTTTCGACGAACTGACGGTCGGGGAAAACATCTTTCTCGGCCATGCACCGCGCACCAGGTTCGGCACGATCGATTGGAGACAGATCAACGCGCGCGCAAAGGCGCTGATGCACGAACTCGAAACCGAGATCGACCCAAACATCCGCCTTCGCGATCTCTCCATCGCGCAGCGCCATCTGGTCGCAATCGCGCGTGCCCTCTCCGTTGAAGCCCGCATCGTCATCATGGACGAGCCGACTGCTGCCCTCTCGCGCAAGGAGATCGATGATCTCTTCCGCATCATCGAGGGCCTCAAGAGACAGGGCAAAGCGATCCTTTTCATCAGTCACAAGTTCGACGAGCTTTATGAGATCGCCGAGAATTTCGTCGTCTTTCGCGACGGTCGGGCAGTCGGCGGCGGCAAGCTCATGGCGACACGGCAGGAGGAAATCGTCCGCCTGATGGTCGGACGGGACGTCAAGGACGTCTTCCCGAAGACAGCGGTGGAGATCGGACCCCCGGTTCTTGTCGTCGACGGCTACAGCCACCCGACCGAATTCCGCGGCATCTCGTTCGAACTGCGCCGCGGCGAGATCCTCGGCATCTATGGGCTGATCGGTGCCGGCCGCTCCGAGCTGTGCCAGTCTCTGTTCGGCATCACCCGGCCCTCGGCCGGACGACTGACACTTGATGGACAGCCGATCGGGATCGGCTCGCCGAGCGACGCCATTCGGGCTGGGCTCGTCTATGTCCCCGAGGAACGGGGACGTCATGGCCTGGCCCTGCCCATGCCGATCTTCCAGAACATGTCCCTTCCCTCCCTGAAGAAGACGTCCCGCTCCGGGTTCCTGAACGCCGCAAACGAGCTGGCGCTCGCGCGCCGATACGCGGAGCGGCTGGATCTGCGTGCCGCAGCACTTTCGGTGCCGGTCGGCACGCTTTCGGGCGGCAACCAGCAGAAGGCCGTGATCGGCAAATGGCTCGCGACGCGGCCGAAGGTCATCATTCTGGACGAGCCGACCAAGGGAATCGACATCGGCTCCAAGGCAGCCGTCCACGGCTTCATCAGCGAGCTTGCCGCCGAAGGATTGTCGATCGTCATGGTCTCTTCCGAGCTTCCGGAAATCCTCGGCATGTCAGACCGGGTGATGGTCATGCGTGAGGGACTATCCGCGGGGATCTTCGAGCGGGATCATCTGAGCGCCGAGGTGCTCGTTCGTGCGGCGACCGGCAACAATTGAGAGAACCCGATGCGCGCTTTCCTGAAGAACCGTGAAATCCTCCTGGTTGTGATCATCGCGATCTTGGTGGCTGGCTTCTCGACCCGTGCCGCCGGATTCGGCTCGCCTGGAAATCTGGCCAACATCTTCAATGACACCTCCATCCTGATCATCCTGGCGCTCGGCCAGATGACCGTGATCCTGACGAAGTCGATCGACCTGTCGGTGGCGGCGAACCTTGCCCTCTCCGGCATGGCCGTGGCAATGACCAATGCAGCCTATCCGGACCTGCCCCTGCCGTTCCTCATCGTCATGGCCGTCGCGATCGGCGCTTTTCTAGGGGCAATTAACGGATATCTCGTTTGGGCGCTGCAGATCCCGTCCATCGTGGTCACCCTCGGTACGCTGACCATCTATCGCGGCATGGCCTTCGTACTGTCAGGCGGCGGATGGGTGAACGCTCACCAGATGGGACCGGGCTTTCTAAACATCCCGCGCACGCCGCTGCTCGGCCTGCCGGTCCTCTCCTGGATCGCGATCCTTGTTATCGCCGGCGCATGGTTCGTGCTGACCCGCCTCCCTTTCGGGCGGGCTGCCTATGCGTCGGGTGGCAATCCGACTGCGGCTGTCTACGCGGGCATCGACGTCGGACGGACGCGGTTCTTCGCGTTTGTCATCTCTGGAGCTCTCGCCGGCCTCTCCGGCTATCTCTGGGTGTCCCGCTACGCCGTCGCCTATGTCGACATCGCCGCCGGCTTCGAGCTTGATACGGTGGCCGCCTGCGTCATCGGCGGAATCTCCATCGCAGGCGGGATAGGTTCGGTTGCCGGCGCCGTACTCGGTGCCGTTTTCCTCGGTGTAATCAAGAATGCACTCCCCGTTATCGGCATCTCCCCGTTCGCGCAGATGGCGATATCCGGCGTGGTCATCGTGCTTGCGGTCGTCTTCAACGCCCGCGCGGAGAAGAAGGCCGGCCGTATCATCCTGCGTGATCGCGCTCCGTCCGAGGTACCTGTATGAACAACGTCAACAACATGAAGAGGGCGATCCCCGACCGTCTGGGCACGAAAACATCCCGTCTCCTGGCGAGTTGGGAAGTGCTGCTCCTCGGTGTCGCAGTGCTGATCTTCATCTTCAACTCCCTTGCCTCACCCTACTTCCTGAACGCGTGGAACCTTTCCGACGCCACCTTCAACTTTACGGAAAAGGCAATGGTCGCATTCGCGATGGCTCTGCTTATCGTGGCGGGGGAGATTGACCTGTCGGTCGCCGCCATCATAGCACTTGCTTCCACCGCGATGGGCGCCGCGGCCCAGGCCGGCGTCGGCACGCCCGGCCTGGTCGCGATCGGCATCGGCACGGGTCTCGCCTGCGGCGCCTTCAATGGCTTGCTCGTTTCGGCCCTGCGGCTACCCTCGAT
>JAEYTV010000354.1 GCA_023433855.1 Pseudomonadota bacterium
GCGTTCAACTGCGGCCACTGCGGCTCGTCGGAGGGAACAGCTCCGTTGTTCGGGTCGGCAAACACTCCGAAAATCTGAAACATATTGCCGCCAATGTTGGAACCCTGATGGCAGGATATGCAGCCGAAGTTCCTGAAGAGCTTGTACCCGTTCTTCTGCTCCGGAGAAAGCGCCTGACTGTCCCCTTCAAGAAAGCGGTCAAACGCTGCATTGGGAGTCACGAGGGAACGCTGATAGGTTACCAGTGCGTCCAGGACATTTTCGCGTGTCGGGGCTTCCCCATAGACGGCTTCGAACCGCCCGCGGTAATAATCATCCTGGGTAAGCCGGGGGATCAGGGTCTGCCAGTCATTGGACATCAGGTTGCGATCGAGAAGAACGGCCTCGTTCTGGATTGCAAGCGACGTGAACTTCCCTCGCCAACCTAGCCGATAATTGTTTCCCACATTGAAGATCGTCGGCGCGTTGAAGGCATGCATCCGTCCGTCATAACCGACGGTTCGTTTGGCCAAGATGGTACCTCCGGTGCTGAGATCATGGCAAGAACTGCACGACAGGGTCTGCCGCCGGGAGAGGACCGGATCGTGGAAGAGCCGCTCGCCGATGGATACCTTGCCGGCATTCAGCTTAGGAGCCGGCGGCAAAGCCGATAGGGCCTCGCGATCGTCAGCGGGCAGGTGATCTCCATCCTCCCCCGCAACAGCGGGCGCAGCGACGACTGCAGCAATCAGCAAAGTCAACCGAGCCAATCGGGCCAAATTACGGCCCCGGGCGAGCCGCTTCGGCTTCATCGGACGGCACCGTACCGATCGTCGATTCTGACGTCGGTATCAAGGAAATAGCCGACGCTACGCTCCGTCTTGATCAACTCGGGACGCGAAGGATTGGCCTCGAGTTTACGGCGGAGCCGGAGGATGAGGACATCTATGCTCCGGTCGAAGACTTCCTCTCCATTTACGCGGCTGGCGAGGAGCAGTTGCTCCCGCGACAAGACCTGCCTGGGGGCGTCGAGAAATGCGGTAAGGAGGTTGAATTCGCCGGCTGTCAACTTGACCTGCCGGGTCCCCGCGTGAATGAGCTGACGCAGTTTCACGTTAAGAGCCCATTCCCCAAAGGAATAGGTTTTTTGCTGTCTCGTGTTCCCGGGGACGGGCCGGCCGCGCAGGGAGGAGCGTACCCGGGCGAGCAGTTCTCGCATTCCGAAAGGCTTGGTGATGTAGTCGACCGCGCCCAGTTCCAGGCCAACGACCTTATCTGCCTCATCGACGCGATCGCCGCTGATGATGACAATTGGCGCGTCGGAGGTACTGGAGAACCGTCGTACAATCTCCAACCCGTCCTCATGACCAAGATTCAGATCGACAATCACGAGATCCACCGGGTCAGTGGAAACAACCCGCATCAGTTGCGTGCTGTCGCCGAGGCCCGTCACTTTGAAGGCGTGTTGGGAGAGATAGTCCTTCAGCAGGCCGCGGATCTTAGCATCATCATCAATGACAAGGACGTGTTTCACCTTTCCCCTCCGGGTTGTGCGCATGAGCCCTCAAGCGGCCCTTCAGTGGACGTTGCCCGGCTCACGACCGGACGTCGGACAAGCTCGCCAATAGAGGCGTCTCTTCAGGCGAAAGTTCGATGACGGACGGCATTTGTTACCTGCCTTTGTTTCACGATGGTTACAAAGCAGCGTGAAACTTCCTAATCCGCCATCACCTGGAGGAGGCCGCAGGTCAGGTCGCGTCTTCATCCCTCCCCTCTGATCCGACCGGCCGTTGAACGCTTCGACGCTGCATTGCTCTTGCTAAGGGCAGGGCAATGAATCGTGGGGTGGTGTTAACAGCACCTCAGACGCGTTGCGGACGGTAAATGGCCGCAATCTGGGCAACCCGCAGTGAACGTCGGATGGCGAGCAATCGGTTGTTGCCAGCCAGCACGCCGGTCGCGGGCTTTAGCACGCCATGACGTCGGCGTTCACCAGTCCCTCCAGCCATGAATTTCATCTGCAATGCCATTGTTGGAGCTGTCATCAAATGGCGCTTCGAACAAACATGACCGGCATCTTGATCTGACAGGAAGAGGGGATCCCGGCTGCAATGCCGGGGATCGCAGTCTCAAAAGGAGAGATCATGATGAGTACGGCAATCAAGAGCGGCTTCTGGTTCTATCATCGTGCGGTGATCGGCGGCCTGGGGCTCGGCGTCTACCGTTGGCTGGCGTGGCGGTTGATGCTCGCCCGGGCAACAAGGCGCTCGAGGAAACTACTTGAACTCGATGATGCCATCCTCCGCGACGTGGGCTTGACCCGCGGTAGTCTCACGGATCGCGAATGGATCGCGCAGGCGGTGATAGACGGTAGGTTCAGAAGGAGAAGATGACCGACATCCACTCCAGCGTGCGTGCCGCTGCGGCTCCTCCTCAGGGGGGCTGTGCCGCATCGCCCCCGATGTTCCAGTGCGCGATGCTTTCGCATCTCCTCGCAGTGACGCCCGCTGGGGGACCTACCCGAGAAGACGCAGACAGTGGCGTCGTGGCGCCCCATTCGAACGATGCCAAATGACCAAAATGAGCTTGTCGCCCGCACCGGCGACTTCGCACCTCTTGCGCTTCCATCAACGGACGGGTTGGCAGTCCCCGCCGCACAAGCAAAGTGACGGATCTCCGGGTGCCTAGCAAGCCTGCAGCGGAATCTCCAACTGGTACATCAGCGGCAGGCAGTCATCATTTGGCAAGCGGCCTCTCCAGTTCTCCATCCAGTCGCTATTGCCCTCGCGGTACACGTGCCGGATCCGCGAGATTGTACACGGCGGCCTTTCCAGTTGGCAGCCGAGTGGAAGCGTCAGGTCCGATCGGGAGGCCACCTTGCTGAACCGCGGGGTCAATCGCGTCGCGCGGCAGCCCTCTATCAGGCGCGATAGCGAGGCTGCCGGGCCGACAAGTGCAAGACTTTGCCTTGCATGGATCTCGATTGCGTCCATCCGGGAGAGATCTGCGACGATGACGTCTGCGACTTCAGCCTCCATCATCGCCTGATCCAGGGAGAGGGAGGCCATGTCCACCTCGATGATCGTGCTTGATCGTTCGTGGGCGATCGACCAAGGCCTGTAGATCAAGTTGGTTGGCACGGATGTCTTCGTTGCGAGCACTGCAAAACGTCGTAGATCGTCGATGTCGCTGCACCGGAAGATGAGGGGCAAAAGGCCTTTTCCGGCTCCGTTGGACCTACGGTGATTGATGTGCCTTCTGAAATCAAACATCTGCTCGCTCTTTCGCCTCTACGACCCGGTTCTACTTCGGGCGCTCCGTTAAACGGGTTGGCGGGAACTTCTCCGTCGCACTAGGTGGGCCGAACCCCATCCAAAGGCTGCGCTGTTGCGGCTATCGGAAGATTTCACGGGGAGCTCCTTGGGTTAAGACTGTAACGGTTCGATGATCCGGCGCGACCGTTGATCTCGCTTTGCAGCCTCCGCGCCATCCAAGAGACCGCCGACCGGAGGGAGAGATCATCTGCCCCAGCTTCCCCACACCAGGTCATCGCGGTGAGGCTCTACGATCTCCGGGCGGAGGAGGACGAATACTCCTAAAACGAATGCGAGCCCGGCGATAAAGAGCAGGTAGTAGGCCGACGCCATCCGATCGAATTCCGTAACCCAGGCAAGCAGGACAGGGGTCACGCCGAACGCGGCCTGTGCTATGTTGTAGGAGAAGGAGATGCCGGTGACACGCACCCGGGCGGGGAAAGCTGTCACCATGATATACGGGACGGCGGCTGTCTGGCCCGCCGCGAGGCCCATGATGGCGTAGAGCGCATAGAGAAGCAGGACCGATTGCCCGATTACCGAGTAGAAGGTAAAGGCAGTCATGGCGAAAATGACGCTGCCACCCATCAGGGAGAGCCCTGGGCCCAAACGGTCCGTAATTACACCGGATATTGCGTTTCCCGCGGCCAGAGCAAGCGTTCCGGCGCAGGTCGCAAACAACGCGTGTTGGGGAGAGAAGCCATAGGCGGTCTGCAGCAGTGTTGCGGTCATCAAACCGGTGATCATTATGCCGGCCGACAAGATCCAGGTGAGCAGCATGGACAGCACTACCGCCTGAGAATGATCTCGCAGGATTGTCCTGAGCGGCATCTCGGGAGAAAGCGCAGGGCGTCGGCTCAGTGCGGAGAAGACGGGCGTCTCCTTGAGCCACCACCGAGCATAGATTGCCGGCAGTCCGAACAGTCCCCCGATGAGGAAGGGAAGGCGCCAGGCGAACGCCTCCAGCTGGGCGGAAGAAAACAGGGAGGTGACGAGTGCCACAACGATGGATGCCACAAGGATGCCCGACGTAAGGCCGGCCGATACCAGGCCGCAGGCGAGGCCAACATGACGCCGCTGTATCTGTTCCGCCGCCATTGTCCAGGCACCTGGAACTTCGCCGCCGATGGCGATCCCCTGCAGGATCCTCAGCAGGATGAGCAGCAAAGGAGATACAATGCCGACGGCTGCATAGGTGGGGAGGAGGGCAATGCCCAGGGTTGAGAATGTCATCAACAGGATGGAAAACGCAAAGAGCCTCTTGCGCCCGAAGAGGTCGCCAAAGTGGGCCATGACGATCCCGCCCAGCGGGCGGAACAGGTAGCCGGATGCAAAGATACCGAAAGTCTGGACCACCGCGATCCAGTTGTCGGCTGAGGGTGGAAAGAACAACTTTGAAATGACCGGCGCCAGAAATGCGTATACCGTGAAATCATAGACGACGAATGATCCCCCGACGCAGACAAGGCTTATTGTCTGAATGACGTGCTTCTTGCCGCTGCAGGTATCACGGCCAGGCCGTTCGTTCCGCCAGTCTTCGTTGATGATCTCTTGTGAAGGATTCATCGCCCGCCTCCCACTCGCTACCCGAGCACAGGGTACGTCACTACCGTTTGTGCGCGGATTTCAGGAAGCGTTCCGTATCATTACAGATGTAACTTGCGGCTGCCGTTGTCGTTCTCAGATCTTGGGGCAGGATGCCCGCCCCGGGGAGGCTGTCCGGCAGTCAGCGGTCAAGGCTTGCCCCTTGTTCGGTCACTGACCGTGACGTCTGCGTTGAAGAGATAACCCGCCCCGCGCTCCGTCTTGATGAGCTCGGGCCTGGATGGGTCTTTCTCGAGCTTGCGCCGCAGCCTGAGGATCAGAACGTCTATGCTGCGATCGAATACCTCCTCGTTGTGGACTCGGCTGGCGGAGATCAACTGTTCGCGTGAAAGGATCTGTCGCGGCGATTTGAGGAAGGCGGTCAGGAGATTGAACTCACCGGCCGTCAGCTTGACGTCTGTCGTGTTCATGTGAGTAAGCTTGCGAAGCTTCATGTTGAGTGACCATTCTGCGAAGACATAGGTTTTCCTGTCCCTCGCAGCTGGAACCACAGGCCTTTCCCTCAGCGCAGCCCGGACACGCGCCAGGAATTCCCGGATGCCGAATGGCTTGGTAATGTAGTCAGCTGCACCAAGCTCCAGCCCCACCACTTTGTCCGCCTCCTCCAGGCGGTCGCCGCTGATGATGATGACGGGTGCGTCTGATGCGCTGGACAAGGTCCGCACAATCTCCAATCCATCCTCGTGTCCGAGGTTGAGGTCAACGATGACGAGATCCACAGGATCGGTTGCAAGAATGCGCGACAGATGATGGCTGTCGCCGATCCCCGTTACCCTTATGGCATGTTGGGAAAGGTAGTCGATCAACAAGCTGCGCATGCTTGCGTCGTCATCAATCACGAGAACGTGCTTCAAATTCAGCTCCTGGCGAGAGGTCGCTGAACGAGCTTCAACCAGCTGTGGAAGTGCCACCAGAGCGGATGGACGGGAAGCGCGAGCAGAAACCATGGTGCCGCATGGACTTCGAATGCGGTCTTCTTGCAGTGCCTTATTTCATTGCCGTTTCAGACCGGTCGGAAAGTACTGCAACCGTAACATGGCAATCCGACGGCATGCACGTCGTCTTCGGCGCATACTTCAAATGAAATCCCGAAGACCGACTCGCGACACGTGACCGAAACGGAGCCTTGCGACACATCCGGTGCAACATTCTTCGAAAAGCTGATGGGAGCGGTTCTGCTCCCAATGGGTCCCTGCGTTTTTCCTCGGCTCGGCTCGAGCTCGTGGGGTTGGAGGCCTACCGTATGCCCAGGCAGCATATCTAACTGTTGATAATTCGCAGGGTCTCCGTGCTGGACAGCTGTGCTCGAACCTCGCCGAACCCTGCTGGCGAGCCAATCAGGGCATCCAAGTCCTATCCATGCCGATTGTCGCTCGGCGATCCGCCTCAAAATCCGTTGCGATCTATGGCGTCTCCGCCAGCGGCCACGAAACGCACATCGGCGTGGCCTCGCGGGTAAACATAAATCCTTTTAGAACCGGTATATCTTCCAGTTTCAACCCTGGAAGCCTGCGCGTAAGCACCGCGAGGCATTCCTCCAGCTCGATCCTCGCAAGTGCGTCTGCAGCGCACCTGTGTGCTCCGCCGCCAAAGGCAAGGTGCGGATGGCCCGTTGGCTTGCGGTTAATGTCGAACAGATCGGGATGTTCGTATATCGCGTCGTCGCGCAAGGCGGACATCGTCGACAGAATGACGAGTTGGCCAGCGGGGATCGTGCAGTCGGCAAGGTGGATGTCTTCCGTCGTCAGCCGCACCAATCCGGCAATGCCTGGTTCAAAGCGAAGAGCTTCGTTGACGGCGGCGTTGATGAGGTCGGGATTCTTGCAGACGGCTTCCCATTGGCTGCGACGCAGGAGCAGGGCAGCCGTCTGTGCTACAACCGAGGCGCGGACTGAAAGTGTGCCGCCGAGGATGAGTTGGACAACCTGCGCGACGGTCTCGGCCACGGATAGCCCGTCTCTTCCTGCCTCCGCAGCAAACGCTGAAATGAAGTCCTCCTTCGGCCGCTCCCGGCTTATCAGGATCATGCGCTCAAGATAACTGTGCAAGAAATCGGCAGCTTCCGCGCATTTCGTGGTTTCCCGTTCGTCGAAGTCGGGCGCGAAAAATCGACTCAGTTGGGAAACCTGGTATATGAACGCCGGGGTATCTTCTCGCCGAACACCGAGAAGGCTCGCCAAGGTATGAATCGGGAAGTGGGCGGCAAACTGGCTGACGAACTCAAGATGCCCGTCATTGGAAAATGCCGCAATCAGGGTCTCGGCGGCGTTCCGCGCATGATATTTTGCGGCATCGAGAAGCTGGTTCGCAAGGGCGCGCGATATAGGCGCTCTGCGGCGTGCATGAGGCTCGCCGTTGGCCGTCAGCATCCCGTGCTGAAAGATGTCGAAGAGCGGCCCGCTCGTCAGCCCTCGTCCCTGCGGAACAAAGGTTTCGGTCGCACACAGGCGAGGATCATTGCACAAACCGCTCACGTCGGCGTGACGGAGGACGAAGTATCCGCCGGCCTCAAATGCAACGACCCGATGAGTTTTGCGCCAGCGCCTGAACGCCTCGTGCGGATTAGCCGTTAGTTCAGCTGTCGTCAGGATCGGGAAATCTGCGCCTTCAGCGCCACGGTGTCGGCTTAGGGTGGTATCATTCATCGAAGGATCCTCGTTGGATGGGTTCGGCCCGCAGACGATGGCGGCACCGTTTCTTTCAGTCATCGTGGCGGGGTCTTTTTCCGGGCATAGCGCTGCGCACAAGGTCGTCGATTTGTGTCTCGGCCAGCTCTATTTGGTAGAAGAGCTTGAAGAATGTCCGCACTTCCGTTCTCAGATCCGTCCTGAAGCGGCCCGGATAAAAGAGCTCCGTCAACCAGGGGATACCTATCAGTCGGTTTATTCCCGGCGGAGAATCGATCCAGCCGAAGGGGAGCGTCGGCGTCTGATAGATCCTGCGGTGCCGTACGGCGGCAACATCGGCCCACCGGGGGTCGCTTGCCGCATCATCGACGAATGATGCTGAAGTCCCCAGGATGATGTCGGGGTTCCACTTTCGCACCGTGTCCAGGGAGACTGTTTGCAGCTCGCCCGGGCCTGCTGCCGCCGCCACATTTCTTCCGCCGGCTAGATCTATCAGTTCGACATTGAGCGACCCGGCGGCGCCGGTTTCAAGGCCATTCGGCCCCCGTCCGTAATAGACATTCGGACGCTCGTCCGCCGGAACCGAAGCCAGATCGTGCTCAAGCGCCAACAACCTGGCGGCCGCGAATGCCGCCAACTCGTCACCACGCGACTGAACTCCCAGGAGGTCGCCCACCTGGCGCAGGCTTTGTGCAGACCTGGAAAGACTTCCATCAATCAGCACGTAAGGAATGCCTGTTTCTGCCTGGACCTTGTCGGCAAGCGCGACATACTCGCCGTCGACAGTCCCCACGTCGATAATGATGTCCGGCTTCGCGTTCTGCAGGACATCTGGCCTGATCATTCCGCTTTCCCCGGTCAGCCGGTCAAGCGTCGGCAGCAAACGAGCGTTGGGCAGCAGAAACTCCTGCTCTTTCGGGGTCGGCGCTCGATGCCAGCCCAGCAGTTTCTCGGGCGCCACCACGTATACCATCACGGCGGCGGGCGGGCCGGCCGGGAACACCCTTCCGATCCGCTCGGGAATATCGACCTTTCGTCCGCCAGCGTCGGTGATCTGCCGCGCGACGGCCGGCACGCAGATCGCCGCAAGGACAAAGATCGCCAACAAAAACTGTCTCACCACTGGTCAAACCTCGTTTGGTGCAAAGGGACTGGAAGTGCCGGAGCCAACCGGCAGTTCAACAAGGTCTCCGCGTTTCGTTGAAGCTCGGAAGGCTATTCCCATTTGCAAGCCGGGCCATGCTATGGATGCCTGACCGTTGTTATTAGCGAATTACCGCCGCGCGCTTCATGGCTACAGCTGTAATCATGAAGCCGGGCTGGTCTCCGGCAGATCCAGCGGATCGCCTTGCGCCGGCTGAGCGAGACCCAGGTCAACTCAAACGCATGAGACCTCTGCAACCGCTCCGGAAGTGGTCTCTAAGCAGCGAAGGAAAAGGGCGCGGCGGCTGCGATAAGCGAGCTACATGCCACATGAATAATCCTGAAGTTCTCCGGAGGATGCGAGGTTCAGATCACGCAGCGACAGTTCCGTGGCCAGGAGCAAGAATTCCTCGCCTCGGCCCTTCGCCACAGCGAGACCGAAGCGACCCATCTCTCCCGCAGCACCGGGGAGATCACGGGCCAGCAGCAGAAATGGGCCAGCCTGCTGGATCTGCTGCCGATCGACCCGACGGATCCAGTAGTTGTTGGAGAGCAACCCGCCGGGTAGCGGTTCCCAGGTCGCCGCAGGATAGGGGACCTGATCCAGACGTGCTTTCACTTCATCTGAGAGGCAGGAGATATGAACATGAAGACGGTTCTGCGAACGACCATAGCGGGAGTTCACCGCCAGCAGGATGTCTTCTTCGGCAATACCGTGGCGCTCTGTTAGAAAGTCACGGTTTTCCCAAGCGAGCCAGAAAAAGTTCGGAGTTGATGGGTCAAGAAGCTGCATGCTTTCGATGCCGCTAATCCGCTGCGTCGGAAGAAGCAGATAGTGGCGAGATCCCTTCCTGTCCCTGATGATCACGTAACCCGAGATAGGATCGACCTTCAGGCACGGCTCTTCCGGAGCTGGCGGGGCCCCTTGCACACCGCAGCGCCCCTCAACGAGCTGGGACAGCGCGTCTGGATCCGCGCGAAGCATCACATACAGGCTGGTCAGCAGCGCCCCGATCACGAAAACGGCAAGCAGATACCGAAGTGGTTTCATTGAATTTCTCCAGGCGGGCGCACCGCTGCCGTGTAGGGCAGGCGCTACCGTCCCGCTTACCGGCCTCTCGGCACGCCAGGTTCGATCTGGTCGCGGAGGGTCTCCGCAAGGTGGGTGAGTGTCCGCTATGCCGGTTCGGCGGCGGCAAGGCGGTGTGTTGCCCGAATGAGATCGGCGGCCCGCTCGCCGATCACTACACAGGGAGCCATTGTGTTGCCCGTCGTGATCTTGGGCATGATCGACGCGTCGGCGACCCGAAGGTTGGAGATGCCGTAGACACGCAGGTGACTGTCGACAACCGCCATCGCGTCACGGCCCATCTTGGCGGTGCAGCATTGATGCGCGAACGGCGCCGCCGCGTTGCGGATGAATTCCTCCATTCCTGCACGGTCTCGCGGGCCGGGAACGACCTCTCGCTTCACCAGAGGGCGCAGGTTCTGGCTGTTGCCGATTTCGCGGCAGAGCTCGATGGTCTCGAATGCCGCCGCCATGTCTTCGGGCGCGCTGAGAAAGTTTGCTTCGATCAGCATCGGATCGAGTGGAGAGGGTCCGGAAAGTCTCAGCTTTCCGCGGCTTTTCGGCTGAGCCAGACCGGTGAACATCGTCCAGCCATGTTCCGGTGCCGTCACTCCGACTTCCGGCGGGGATGGCACCGCAAATTCCAGTTGGCAATGCAGGAGATCAGGGGTGGCCAGACTTGCAGCGCTCTTGGAATACAGCACCGCCTCGCAGCCTCCACCGCCTACTCCTTGCGGCTTCTGGTACTCCCATGTGCAGCTGAAAGCGATGTGGTCCTGATGGTTTTCCCCGACCCCGGGCAGATTTTCAACGATGGGGATTCCGTGCCTGCGCAGTTCGGGGGCCGGTCCAATTCCTGATTGCATGAGGACCTTGGGTGTATGAACCGCGCCGAGACAGAGGATAACTTCGCAGGCCGCTTCGAAGCCCACCGGCCGTCCATCATGGATGACTTCTACACCAGTCGCCTTCTTGCCCGACAGAAGCACTCGTGTGACGAGAGCGTCAGTCAGCACGGTCAAGTTCGGCTGGGGCATCCGAGGGTAGGTGTAGGACCTGAAAAGCGACTGGCGTCTGCCATTCTTGATCCTTAGTTCCGCTATGGCGCTGCCGGCGGAGGCCTCCATCATTTCACCATTGGCGCTGTCGAATGTCGGAATATCTAGTGATCTCGCAGCCTCCAGCGTCGCCGGAGCCAAGGCCTGCGGCGTCTGCGGCTGAGCAACATAAACGGGTCCGCCAGTCCCTCTGCGGCGAGGATCAGGTTTCCCTTGCCAGTCCTCGATGCGTCGGTAGTATCCGAGAATGGAGTCATAACCCCATGCGGCGTCCCCCGATGCCTCGGCAAAATGGTCCCAGTCTGCCTGAAAACCTCGGGCCCAGACCATCACGTTGATGCTGGAGCCCCCGCCCAGGACCTTGCCCATACTCATTGGCAGCCGTCTGGAGTTGATATGTTTCGACGGCTGGCTCTCGAACGCCCAGTCCCGGCTCGATCCCAGGTTCAGCGGCCACTGCTCCGGCTTCATGACCGCGTCAGACATGTCGCTGCCGCCCGCCTCCAGCAGCAACACCTGGGCGTCGGGGTTCTCGGCGAGACGGCCCGCGATGACCGAGCCACTTGAACCACTTCCACAGACAATGAAGTCGAAGCTGGCAGGAGTGGCGGCTCCTCCACGCATCAGCAGGTCGTGAGAGGTCGGAATGATGGAAGCCATGGATATCCCTATGTTCCAGGAGCGGGCTCTGATCTCAAAAGTGCCGGGACGATGGCTTGCGCGTGTTGCGAGGCTGTTTCCAACGGCCGCCTATTCGTTTCAATTGCATTGCGGGTATGAATCCCGGCTACCTGAGCTCCGGCACCAGGTTCCAGGTGTCGCGGTTTGCCGCCTTCGGAGCGAGCCGGATGCAAGGAGGGGCAGGCTCGCGTGCAAGATCGAGCTTGAACTCCAAGGGTTTTGGGTTGCGCGGCATGAACGCTGTTACCAGGCAAGCGTCCTCGGTCCGAGAAAGGCGCCAAGCCCAGTGGTTAGTGCGATGGCGACGCTATACCAGAGAGCAACGAACGCCGCTCCGTCATTGAGGCATGCCAGCGAGTATGCCGCGCCGCCGAGTGATCCCGCCAGCAGACCGGCGACGGCACCTGCGCGAACAAGATTGGTCGGAATACCTTTGCGCATGCTGGCGAGGAGGAGGAAAAGTGCCGGCGCCGCAGCGAGCACAATCGAGGACACGCATTTTGCTGTCGACCACCGGTTGATGCCGGAAAGCGGAAAGCCTGAACTGTCCAACACGACGCCTGTGATCATGAAGCCTGCGGCGGGAAGCAACAGCAGGATGGGCCTTATGGGAGCGCCGGGGACCGAGGCGCGCCACATCATCGACACGCCTGCCAAAGCTGCAAGGCCCATTGCGGCGACCTTGAAGTTGAACGTCCAGGATGACACGAGGTCCGCAAGGTCACTTCTCCACCCGATGACGAAGGTGACAATTGCCAGCGCCGCAAGCGCTGCTGCAGTTATTCCATATGCGAAGACAGCGCGCATGCGGACGGGGCGGACCGGCTTGTCTTCCACCTGACCGGCAAGTCTCGCGACGAGACTTGCCGTGGACCCTTTGGACGTCCTGTCGATTGATGTCATTGTCCGACATTCCCTCCTGCAAGCGCCTTCAGCTTTTTCAAAGAGCGATGGAAGGCTACGCGGACTGCCCCCTCGCTCATGCTGAAACGCGCGGCGGTTTCTCCCGGCGTGGCACCTTCAATCCCTATTGCGCGCACTACCGATCGCTGTCCGGCCGGAAGGGCCGAAATCAGCCGCTCCATGTCTTCCGTGCTCCGGTCGCCCGGGAGCAGTCCCTCCGCGAAAATGGCAGACCACTGCGCGTCCGTGAGGTCACTGCGACGGCTGGCGTCGCGACGCATCTTTCGCGTCGCATCAATCAGTTTGTAGCGGGCAATGGCGTTTAGCCAGGGCACGAGGGGGCGCGTTTCATCCCAGTAATCCCGCTTCGAATGGACGGCGATCAGGATCTCCTGCACGATATCTTCCACATGCGCCGGGCTCAATCCGCCTCGTCGGAGATACCATCCGACGAGCTGGCGCAGAAACGCGGCGAACTCGGTCAGGAAAGCCTCATAGGCGCGGCTCTCCCCGAGCCGCCCCGCGCGCATCCCTGCAGACCATGATAGTTCCTTTTCCGTCACATCATGCTCTTTCGTCCGAAGGAGCCAAATCGTTACCAGC
>JAEYTV010000386.1 GCA_023433855.1 Pseudomonadota bacterium
GTGTCCGTCTGTGCGTGCTGTTCTGCGTCGTGGAGACGCCGCCGGCCGTCGATAGCTACACCGCGCTTTATGAGCAGGTGATCCGCACACCGGCGGATTCCGAAGAGATCAAGAAATTGTCGCGGCCGCTTCGCGAGCGCCTGACCAAGAATGAGGTTCTGTATCGGTGTTCGAAGGGATGGGACAACCCCATCTGCAAATAGCGGGGCAACCGAGTGCGGGAACACCCGGCCGCCCCTGACCATCACAAAGCACGGCGAGGTGCCCTGGAATGGCCGGATTGGAACTCAGCAGGCGAAAGCAAATATTCCGTGAACTGCCAGGGGTCGTCACATGAGCGGCGACAGCATGCTGGTCGATATCGCAAGTCGGCTGGGCGATCTCGAGGGGCAGAACCGGCTGATCCTTCAAGAGCAAATGCGGGCCACGCAGAGCCGCAGCGAAACCTACAAACTCCACGAGGAGAACAAGGCTTCCCTGGCGGCGCTCCGAGTCAGCCTCGGCCATGTCGAGGCCGCCCTGAAGGAGATCACCCCAAAGATTGAGCCCGTCGCGGCGGTTGTCAAAGACGTCGCGGATATGAAGCCTGACGTCGAAGAGATGAAGGCGTTCAAGGCAAAACTGGCGCTTGCCTGCGTGATGGTGGCGTCGATTGTGACCGGCGCGTTCAACCTGATCTTCTATGCCGTCAGCAATCTCGGACAGATCAAGACGCTGTTGAAGGAATTCCTTAAATAGGGCGGGTCAGTTCTACCGCCCTCCGTTCCCTCCAAGTGCGCGGCCCGGCTGGGGGACAGCCGGGCCTTTTTCGTTTCGGTCACGCCCCGTAGCCTCCATGGCGGGAGGGAAACGTCGCCTTGACGGAGGTGGGCCGATTCCCGCAGCGGCGGCATCTCAGCTTGCCCTCGATCTCCTTGATCGTGGTTTCGTGGCCGTGAGCATGCATCATGCTGACGAGGTTCAAGCAGACAAGCCCGCGGCAAGTCCTGCAATACACGTCGAGTTCGACGTAGCCGCTGCCGACCAGCTCTGAGAGTGTTGGATTGTGAACGGGCATGCCGGAACTCGTGCCGGTTTGAGATGCCCTCTCGATCGGGAACATGCCCGGGGCCGCCGAGGACGTCAAGACGTCAGCAGATTAGCCGACAGCGGACGTTCCGAGACTAGGTGTTAACGCGGCACAATGATCGGTGCAGGTGCCTTGAGACCTTCAATCGTGGCGATGGCCTTCACCAAGACTTCCCGCTGATCCCGCAGCGGCCGGACACGAGCTTCGAACGTGCTCCATTCCTGCCTTGCAGTCAGGTATCCGGGGCCGCGTTGTTCGGTGTCGGGTATGCGAGCCACGCGCTCTCGTGTCTCCTGCTCGACCTTTGCGATCTCAATGTCGAGAGTTGCGATTGCCTCGCGTGCCGCTTCAATGTCGTTCATCTCTTCCCCTTCGTTGTTCTCGTGTCACCGCGCTTCGCGCATGATTTCAGTGACGGACCGGCCGGTCTTGGTCTCGATCGCGTCCGCGTTATTGTGCAGCCCGCCGACAAACGAGCGCCATATCTTCCGCGCTTCCTTGGCGTCGAAGCGGCGCACGAACCTCTCCATGTCGCGGCATAGCCGGATGTGCAGTAACCACTGGCGTTCCTTCTCAACCGCGGCTGCGGTCTCGCCACTCAAGGTTTTGAGTGCTGCTTGATATGCCGCGATCCGTTGTTCGAGGTCGGAATCTTCCATCTGATCCGGCCTCCGCCGCGCTTCCTGCTTGAAGCCGTCTCGGAATGCCGCGTTGCGAATTTCGAGAAGCTTGTTGATCACTGCCTTGCGAGTGATCCCCAGGTCGGCAGCGATATAACGTGCCGTCATGCCCCGACCTTTCAGTTCGAGGAGGCGGCCCGTCCAGCTGTTGTTCCAAACGTCGTCCATAGCGGTCTCTTGTGGGGGCGAATCTTAGTTGCTATATTCGGGTTGTCGCTGAATGCCCGGGGGTTGAAACAGGCAGCGAACACTTCGAAAGAAGTCCTGCGTCTTGCAGGTGCAAAGATAAGACCCCGCAAACCCGATGTCGACAACGGCATCGGGTTTCTTATTTCTGCGTCGTTGATTGCCCATCAGTGCCGATTTGTCGGAATCGCAGATCATCGATGCGGCCGCCTTGGTTAAGGTAGTCCGCAAGCTGGTGGGCTATCTCGACCATCACTGGTCCCAAGCCGGGCGCAAGGGGCCAATTACACGGGCCGCCGTTGTGCGAGACTAAAAATTTCCGCTGGTCGAACCACCCCCACGACGCGCGTCCATGTTCGTTGTCCTCGCGCACAACGCTAACCTCCCATCGTGGACCATTCACATCACCTTTTACTTGGGCAATCCATTTGTGCGTCACGATTGTTTCTCGCTTATCTCCGGCGCTTGCGCCAATTCCAAGGATATAGCCGCGCTGGAAACTTGTCGCGGCGCGCGTCGGCAATCCAATCCAACCAAGTCCACGATCTCATTAGGTGTCGCTTCCTGCTCATTACCGAAGGCCACGCGGCGCCATGCAGCTTCATCGCTCTGTTTGAGCGCCCCGCCGACCCGCGCGGTGATCTCGTCCATCTCGGCAGCATCGTTTAGATGGCCATTCAGAAGGCCGTTATATGCCACCTCCAGCGCCGCCCGCAGCCGCTCGATCTCATGCGCGCCTGCCTCTACCTGGCCCTTATAGGCCTCGCAGCGCTCGCGAAGCCGCTCGATCTCGGCGGCGCCTTCCTCCGCAACTGTGACGTCGATTGCTTCTGCATAGCCCGCCCATCCAGTGTCTGGCATTCGTAGCCGCTCAACGATGTCTCTCATCTCTGCCTCGGTTTTGAACTAGTGCCAATCTGGCACGAGTTGATCAGGTATCTGCGGACTGAGTGGCGGCCTCAAAGGCCTTGGTGAATGCCGCTCGCGATAGCTCCTGCACGCGAGCCTGCCATTCTTCGGGGACCTGGGCGGCGATCTTCTCGGCCATATCCTTGCAGCCTTCGAAATAGGCCTCGCGCCAAGCCTTCACCGGAAGTCCATGCATCCCGACATCGGCCGGGCTTGCGGTCACCCAATCACCACGGGCGGCGCCGCACAGCTCGCCCATTGCCTCAGCCACCTTGTCGAGATTCACGTTCATTTCTGGTCCCCTGATGTGATGACACCGCGGCGGCGCTTTCCGGCCAAGCAATCCTTGCGCCGATTGTCGCGGACTTCCTGCGAACATGGTTCAAAGCAGGCACTGCAGCCCGCCTTGGCCAGCGAATGGTTGCACCATGCGCATTCAAAGCCGCGCAGGTAGCGCTTTTCCGCCTGTGCGTATCCGTTGAGTTCTGTCATGCGCGGTCTCTACTGATTATCGCTGACGAAGATGGAACAGCGGAGCTGACCGAGGGCGCGGGTATCCACGTCCACATCATCGATCTCGCCGCCGATCTCTTCTTCGAGATCGAAAAGGATCTTCGAAATTGCGTCTTCGGCCTTCTTGATGGCCGCCTCACGGGCTGCTTCTTCCATCGGTCTCTGCCTCCTTAACGGCCTGTTAGTGCGGCTCACGCCGCTTCCTTCGTTCGATCCCAAACCATTCCGAGCCCGGAGCGGTGCAGAGCGGCAACCGCTTCGTCCCCCATTCCGATGAAGACGACGCCATGGCCTGGCGCGTTGCGCCACACCTTGCCCTTGGCTGCGGCCTCTTGCTCTAGACGTGCCAATGTCTCTGGACCCGGCACGAATTGCGTCTTTCCCTTCGGGAAAAGGATTGCCTGCGCGCGGTGCATATGCTCGTGCCACCAATCAGACGATGTGTACGCGCGGACGACCGCGATGCCATTTCCGTGGTCGAGGAACTTGACGAGCCATGGAACGTGGCCACCCCGGCCACCGAAGGGCATGTTCACGAATACAGAGCCAATCCATGTCTGCTTCAGTCCATCGTCCTTGATGGTGAACACGCGCCGCGCCGGCACCCAATGTTGCGGACCAGGTGAGCACGGGTCGAGATCGAACGTGAGGCCGAACGCCGCGAAGATCTCGCGGGGCGTGTACCAGTCGTCCGATTGACCTATGCTGTTCTCGTGCTCTGCCATCTCTGCCTCGGTAACGACACGTTTGCGGACTACACGGGCCTAAACCCGCCCGCGATAGCGATGTCGAGCCGCACGTATTCTACGGCCTTCATCTCGCATCCGCTCTCATCGCAATCTTGACGATCTTCCGACCAGGTGCGCCCCTCGTCGCTCAGTGCCTCACATTTTGGCGCAAGGAAAATCCGCTCTGGGTCTGGTTTTTCCAGAATGCGCATGTCTCGCGCCTCTAAAGCTTCGCGGCTCATTGCCTTCGGCATCTTTCTCTCCTGTGCATCGTTAACTGAAATTCAGTGCTCTAGAACGCTGCGCCATCGACATAGAAGGTCCACACCTCGCGCCTCGTGCCGTCAGAGCAAACGATTATTGCGTTGATGTCTTTGTGCCCGCGCTGCTTGGCCAGCTCCTTGGCACGCTCCGCAATCTCAGGAGAGCAGGCCGTCACCGACCAGTCGCCCTCGCGAGCGGCGGCGTTCATGCACCATTCTTTTGAGATGTCGAGCTTCATAGTCCGCTATCCTGTTTGGTCAGCACACTGAAATTCGGCGCGGCATCGCGAACGCGGCCGCCGTAGACTGTCTATGTCTCTTGGCTGTCGACGCCGATCGTCTGTCGATGATCTCCAATGCTTCAGGACCATCCTCGACGTGCGGACCATAGTGGTGCCAAGTCAGCACTGTGATGAATGCTGATGGCCTCGCCTTCATAACCTCTCGAAGCGTCGCAGCAAACGTGCGAGCATGAAACGGGCCCTTGATCTGCGGCACGCGGCCCGGCTCCCTCAAAATCAGCCATGTGTCGGCGGTTTCCATCACTGCACATCTCTGCGAGCGACTAGGTCAAACGAAATTACTCTAGCAGTTTTCCAATTGGCGAGCGCCTTCACCCACCACGCTGTCTCGTCCTTCTGCCAAGTGTCGAGACGCTGCTGGTTGATCTTAATCTCGTCGCTGATCTTCTTCTCTGCCTTCTTTCGGTTCGTGAAAATAGGACTGAGCGCTTCGTTGTCTCGGAAGTCGCAATGGGCTGCGTACCATCCGGCGTCAGACTTGATTTTGTAGACTACGCAAGGGTTGGCCATAGTCCGCTATCCTGTATTGGTCAGCACATTGAAATTCAGCGCGTGTCGCGAACGCGGCGCAGGTGCGCCGGCTTGCCGATGGCCTTCAACTCGCGAAGGTACTCATCGATCTCTTCTTCGGTGTACAGGCGACGGGTGCCGACACGGGAGCCTGTGAAACCGCCGTAAATTGCTGCAGTCGCGATGTGTTGCTTTGCCATAGTCCGCTATCCTGTTTTGGTCAGCACATTGAAATTCAGCGCTGTGCAGGCCACTTGGCGTGCACCATTTCATCAAGGACCGCCTTCCGAATCTCTCGTGGGCTCATTCCGGTGGCTCGGGTCGTTCGTTCCTTGCCATCCTCATCAGTGAACACGATGTGCGCTTGCTGGCTCGTTTTGTCCCAGCTTGCGCCGACGATCACTGCACTGTGCTTGCCGAATTTGATCGGGTCGTTCAGGGGCATTGGTTGTCCTCTTTGATGTAGCGCTTCACCGACGCGTCGTATGTCATTGCGCCTGGGTGCAGCCGCTGAAACTGGCGCAAATCCAAGGAGGCTTGCGGCGTCGATACGCCGAATTTGCGCTCGATATGCTCCCGGTTGATGAAGCCGAATACGCGAAGGGTTTCCGCGATCCAGTCCATGCGTTGCTGCTCAAACCATCGCATCGTGTGCTTCGCTTTCCGCTGGTTAATGCATGTCGCGCGATTTGAGTGCGGCGATTGCAATCGCGGCGGCAGTGGGAACAGGGCCGTTCGTGCCGAAGCCCTGAAATTCCTTGACGTCGTCGCCATCAAGAACGCGCACCCATGCTGCCGCCGGCTCGATAGTCCAGATGGCGTGACCTGGAACAAGCTTCAACGCGGCGTCGATAGACGCGGTGTAGGCGGGCAACGGATATCCGCCATTGAAGAAGCACCTGCCGTGCTCGTCGTGCTTCTCAAAGACGACCGATCCGCTGTGATAAATATCCCAACGCAAGCCCTCCTCGCCGGTCAGGCCGCGTGGTGCCTTCACGATCTTTGCGATGTCGCCATCCGGATCAATGGCCAACTGGATAGCGAGGTCCAGCTCGCGATCAGGAGAGGTGGCTTGTTCGATCTGTTCGATCAGTGATTTTGTCATGTGCTCCAGAAACCTCTCGTTAGTGCTTCTCAAGAGCGTCAACGCCGCTAGATGTCGCGCGGTAAATGCCATTGATCTGAACAATGTGTCCGCTCCGGATCAGACCGGCGACTGTGTGCATGGTCATGCCTGCATTTCTTTCATCAACTGTGAGGCGGCTCGTCCTAGCAAACCCGTTGAGGCCCTTTTGAAGGGCCGCCATTTGTGCGGGGTTCATCTCTCACCCTCCTCGATCTTTACGACCACTTTTCCGAACCCGAGTGAGAGGTACTGCTTCCGAACCGTGTCCATAATCGTTTTGTCGTCGGTCCGGGTCTGGCTGACGATGTGCTGGCTGTTTTGGTTCGAAATCGCTTGGATGATGTAGGTCATGTCCGTCTCCCCTGATCTGATATTGCCAGAATAAGCGGTACCGTTTATATTGTCAATAAGCGATACCGCTTATGGAGACGATTTTGACACAAATTCCGGTATCGGTTATTCCCCGTGGCATGGGGAGACCGTCTTTAGGTGTGAAGCCGACGCAGGTCCGGTTGTCGGAAGACGATCGGGAGCGCATCCGCGAACTGGTGGGCGACACCGGCATGGCCTCATTCATTCGGGAGGCTATCGCCGAGAAGCTCCGTCGAGAGGAGCGGAAAAAGGCGCGAAAACGGTCCTGAATCATGGCCAGTAACTCGTAATCAGCGATGCTCAGCGAACGAAGCGCCGAACGATTTAACGAACCTGCCGGCGATCTCGCCGAACCGACTGCCTGCCCATTCTGGCGCGACCACTGAAATCGTCAGTGAGATTGCAATCAAGGCTGCAACGGTTTCACGCATTAGGCGTGAACCTCGATTTTCGCACCGTCGATGCAGTCCCAGCCCTTGCCGCGCTGGACGTAAGCGCCGGTCTTCGCGGCCTTGAACATGTCGATGTGTTTGGCGGTGTATTTGGTCGCGCGGGTGCAGGTGCAGACGTAAACGGTATGACCCTGTTCCAGGTGCTTGCGGATGGCGGCGATCTTCTTGCGAGCACGGGCCCAGCGGTAGAACCGGTTCGCTTTCATCTGCTCGTTGGTCATGTCGTTGCCCGTCTTGATCTCGTATCTGATATCACCTACATAAGTGATATCATCTAATCCTGTCAATAGATGATATCAACAAAAGGTGGAAATTGACGGAATTTCTGATATCAGCTACGACCCGCCGGGTGGGACGCAAGCAGATCAACCATGAGCAGATCCCGGCGAGGTTCCCCGAGGGGACGCTGGCCCGGATGGATGCCGTCCTGGATTCCGAGACCAACGAGAAGCGATCGGACTTCATTCGAGAGGCCGTCGAACGGGAGCTGAAGCGGCGTGAGCGTTCTTCTCGAACCAGTTGACGCCGCAGAATTGAACCTCCCCGTGTTCCGTCCGAAAATGCGTGAACCCATGGGACCAACTCGGACGGTTTACGGATGGGTCGGCTTCTCCATCGAATGGCTGGACAAGCTTGCCTTTGAGCAAAAACCAGCCGCCGGTTTCATGTTTCTGCATCACCCACCTCTTCGTCCGGGTCTAGTCCGAAGCGCATGCAAAGCTGGGCGGCGAACGTTCGACCTAGGCCAAAAGCGTTCTTGACCGCGAGCCATCGAGGATGTGGTCGGCCCATGGCTCGCGCACTCCTGACAGCGCGCCTAAGCAGATCCTCGTCTGGGATCGAGCCCACATTGCGCGGTGAACTGTTGAGAGCGGACAATCTGGCCATCGCTAACGCCCGATCACAGCGCATCGCGGATCATGATGGCGGCCATGCCAACGCACATGGCGGCCATTCCAAGCAAAAGGCCGCTTAGAAACACGGCGCCGAGCCAGTCCGCGGAGCCCCAAGGCATATCCACGGTCGCGCCTGTGCAAATGTTATGGATACGGGTGAAGCCGAGGTGGTTCGCAGATTTCAGACAGGCGGATACGTTCGCGGTTATCGTTTGATCCACGGGGAGCCTCGCTGAGATTGTCGTTGTCGGGGGAGGCCGGTTTGATGGTCGCGGCGGCAGCCATCAGGGCATGCCAAAGGGATCGGCCGGCGGTCGATTGACGCATAACGCAACTCCACACTGGGTACGGGAACTTGGGCGAACAGGGTCATCGGCCGCCCCGGCCGGCTAGACTTCGCCGAATCTGAAAGGAAAATGGGGCGGGGGGTACGTCGGTGCCGGGTAGCCGGCACCATTTCGCCAGCGCAACCAGAATCGAACCAAAGCGGGCCCTTTTGGGTGCTGCTAGCAGAGTTCTGGTAC
>JAEYTV010000393.1 GCA_023433855.1 Pseudomonadota bacterium
CCTGGCCTTCGAGACGGCCGATCGCGCGGGGTGCGGGGCTTACGCATAAACAGCCGCAACCCGGCCGGTCTGACGATGAAGGATTTTCTTCGCGCTGCCATGCGGGTCCGCGCTTGGCGATGGCACGTTCAGCTGCAAGCAAGCCCTGAGGAGATCATCGAGAACGCGGGCCGGATACTGGAAAGCCCGGTTCCAGTCGTGCTGGATCATTTCGCCTTCGTGGAGCCCCGATCGCAAGCGACCCGTTCCGCACTGGCATCGCTCCTGGCCTCCGCCCGTCGGGGGATGCTCTTCATGAAACTTTCCGCGCCGTACCGGATCGAGCCGGCGCCGTATCATTCATTGAAGGCCTTCGCCAAAGAACTCGCAGGTCTGGTCCCGGGGAGGCTCCTGTGGGGGCTGGATTGGCCCCACACCGAATGTTTCTCGACCATCCCTGACGATGCGAAGCTGATTGATCTCATCGAAGGGTGGCTGCCGACGCCCGAACTGCGCCGTCAGATCCTGTGTGACAACCGCCGTGGTCTTTACTGGGATCACTGAGCCGGCACCCCTCGTGGTCGCCTTCAGGTACAAGCAATTCGCCTAGACGTCCGGTATGAGACGCAAAGCGGCCGTTAGAAAGATGTATAAGATAGGCTGTGGAATCGCTCAGCCAGTTAGAACAACAACACTGCTACCAGTCTCGTTCGCCATTGTCTTGGAGTTCGAGCGTCCCAAGCTGCCTCTGCAACTGCCGAATAGCGCTCCGTAACCCGGGTACCTTATAGGCCAAAGCTACGTCGCTTTCTGCTCCCCAGGCTGGAGCTTCATCATCCGCGGTAGACCTTCTAAAACCATGGCTCAGTCGCGAGCGTTCAGCCTGATCAAGGTCCATGCGGCGAAGGCCGCCCCGGGTTCGGCCTCGATGCCAAACAGCCAGGCAATGCGGGTAGCAGCCTTCCCCGAAGCAGGAGCCGTTTCGGGGGCGGCACAGGGGGTCCCGAGGTCCGATGAGGGCGCAAAGCGGTCCGGCCGTTCGGGCCGACAGCGGGCTGGCTGCTTCCGGCTGCGGATTGTTCAAAGAGCGGACATTCGGGTTTGGCGTGAGCATCGTTCATCCGGTTAAGATCGGCTTCAACGCACCGATGTCCGAACCCCTGATTCGAAAAAGGCTTTGACGCGATAGGTGAGGGCAGTCGGGATGCGTGAGCACGCGCCATAGGCTGGTCAGCTCGGGAACGGGCTCGAGAACCCGGACAAGGTCCGATTCGGCATCGCCAAGCGCGATTGGCAGAGCCGCCGCACATCCCCGCTTTGGCTGCGGATACGAGCCCGAGCACACTGTTACTGCGTGCTGTGAACTGGGCTTCTGGAGCAACCTCGCGCACCCTACTCGAACACGATCCGAGCTGTGCCTCTTTTGGCGATCAAGGCTTTCCGTGCTTCCTGGATCCGTTCAGCCTTTCGTTTGGTATAGGGGCCCAGCGGGCGGGTCTTCTCGTTGCCGCGACGGACCCGGCAGTACCAGTGGCCGTCGTCCGAGAAGATTTCAACCGAGGTCGGCGTGCGTTCTCTCCCGACAACCTCCTCGTCGAACTCGACGATCCTTGAACAATGCTGAGCGGGGGCAGTCGTGCGCGAAGCACTGGGGGTGCTGAGTTCCTGCTGCAATGTGGACATAGGTCGAACTCCTTTTCGGTCACGACGACGCACCAGCTCCGCCATCTCCTGGTTGCGCTCTCTCCGTTGCCAGGCGCTTTCTAGGTCGCGATCTGACGCTCCATTTCGATCTCGGCCTCCAGGCTTTCGATGTCGCGGAAGATCGAAGCGACAGCCAGCGTGCGCCCTCCGCGTTTGACGCGGAGCAGGCAATCCTTGGCTGCGATGTCTCCATCGACCGCGATCTCATCCCATTGCTCGGCATGGCCGACATAGTTGATGGGAACATCGTAATGCTGGCTCCAGAAGAACGGCACGGCGGTGAATTTCTCGCGATAGCCGAGCATGTTCAGTGCAGCGGTCTGGCCCTGTCTCTCTGCAACCACCCAATGCTCGACCCGAATGTTTTCACCATTGTGAGGATCGGGCCACCGGGCAATGTCGCCGGCCGCAAATATCCCGGGCGCGCTCGTCTCCAGAAATGAGTTCACCGCGACACCGCGATCGAGGCTCAGCCCAGCCTTTTCGGCGAGTTCGATCCGCGGTCGCACGCCTATGCCGGCGACGACGAAATCCACGTCCAACATGCCGCCGCTGCTGAGCTTCATCTTGCTGCCGTCGATGCTGGCCGCAGTGTCCTCGAGGTGGAATACGACGCCATTCTCCTCATGGAGTGCGCGAATGAAATCGCCCATCTGTGGACCCAGGATCCGCTCCATGGGCCGTTTGTCCGGTGCTACAACATGAACGTCGATGCCCCGCGAGCGCAGGGCCGCTGCAACTTCCAAGCCGATGAAGCTGGCGCCCAGCACGATGGCGCGCCGCGCAGTCGTGGCTCGCTCGATAATTGCTTTGCAGTTGGCGAACGAGCGCAGGGTGTGGACGGGTGGCTGGTCGGCTCCGGGGATCGCAAGGCGAACTGGTTCGGCCCCCGTGGCGAGCAACAGCGCGTCGTAAAGGATCCTGCCTTCATCCGCGAGGACAACCTCGCGGGAACGCGGATCGACGTGAACGGCCTTCGCATTGAGACGCAGGTCGATGTTGTTTTTTGAATAGAACTTCTCCCCGCGAAGCGGAACCCAATTCTCCGGGGCCTTTCCGGCGAGGTAGTCCTTGGAGAGGCTCGGCCGGTCGACGGGCGGCGCCTGGTCATCGCTGATCATGACGATGCTGCCCTGGTACTGCTCGCGCCGGAGTGTTTCGGCTGCTGCAAAACCAGCCGCGCCGCCGCCGACAATGACGATTTTCCCAGGGAACTGGCCGGAGCCTCCGCCACGCGGCTTCGGTGTTGTCCCCTTGCGCTTCTCTGTCACGAATATCAGATGGTCGCGCTGTTCAACCGACCAGCAAGCGAGTGGACTGAACGCAGGGGCTCGCAAGGCCTCACCCGTCCGCAAATCGAAGCACGCGTGATGCCAGGGACACCGGACGGTATCTTCCACCAGAACACCTTCGACGAGCGGCCCGCCGTAATGTGTGCATGTCGCCGCGGTGGCGAAGACCTCGGTCCCCCGGCGCACCAGCAACACCTGCTCGTCGCCGCAATGGCCGACAAGCTTTCCGCCATCGGGAAGGTCGGACAACGCGATTCCCTGGACCAAATCCGGTCCGACCAATTTGGTATGCCCTTCAGCCATTTTCTTCTCCCTTGGCGATACTGTGTCAAATCGCTCGTGCGCGTGAGAAACGGGAAATCTTCCGGTCAGATAAGGTGTCGCTTAGGCCGACTTTACAGCCCTTCCATGGATTTCTTGAACTTTACCGGCGCGCAATCCCTGAGGGCATTGGTATCGAAATCCGCGGCGGCCATGACAAGGAGCACAACCGTGCTCAAGGAATTCCTCGAAGAGGAAAAGTAGTACACTGCTTGCCTCGGTAGACGTCGGTCGCCACGACAACCCACGCGTCGCTCCTGAATGGCGCCGGGCGGGAAAACGTCCAGAGGTCATCCGTCGTGATGACGGCCTTTGGGTCGCCGTTGATAACATCGCCCGCGGCGGATCGCTCGGCGCTGACGATTTGCGCGTGGAAGAGGACCGTGATCTCCATCGCCTCCGCGGTGATTTCGATGTTTTCGACCTCGGCTGCTTCGATGCCGATGAAGGCCAGTTCCAACGTCTCGTGGCTCTCGCATCGCGCGGTGCAGTCATCGGCGAACACTTGCCACACTTCGGCCGAGAGGAGCGGCCGGAGCGCCGCAAGGTCGCCCTGCGCATAGGCCTGGAGCACCGCTTCGTAGGCGAGCCGCGCGCCTCTCAGGAAGGTTTCCGTGTCGAATGCCGGATCGAGCCTGCGAAGTTCCGCGATGGGCGAATCCTCGCCGATCGTCGATACGCCGTCGCCGTCCGGTTTCGAGACCGACTGACTGGGCTTGCCGGATTCGTGCGGCATGAGCAGAAGATCCAACGTCGACAGAAATGCCCACCAGAGGGAAAACAGGATAATCGCGGGGATGTTGTTTGCGGCGTCAACGGCTTCGCTCATGGCGGCCTCTCCTCAACGTATGCGAGGCAGGGAATTGAACTGGTGGAGGGGCGGGGGCGAGGATAGCGTCCATTCGAGCGTGGTGGCGCCGTTGCCCCATGGATTGACTCCGGCAACGCGCTTCTGTGCGAAGGCCTCCGCCACTGCGAAGAAGAAGACGACGAGGCCGGCGGCCGAGATATAGGAGCCGACCGACGAGACGAAGTTCCAGCCGGTGAACGCGTCAGGATAGTCCGCGTAGCGGCGCGGCATGCCGGCGAGTCCGAGGAAATGCTGCGGGAAGAAGACGAGGTTGACGCCAATGAAGGTGAGCCAGAAGTGGATCCGGCCAAGCGTCTCGCTCATCATGTAGCCGGTCATCTTCGGGAACCAGTAGTACCAGGCCGCGAAGATCGCGAAGGCTGCCCCGAGCGACAGCACGTAGTGGAAGTGCGCCACCACATAGTAGGTGTCGTGCAGCACACGGTCGACGCCAGGATTGGCGAGCACGACGCCGGTCACCCCGCCGATGGTGAAAAGGAGCACGAAGCCGGACGCCCAGAGCATTGGCGTCTTGAAGAAGATCGAGCCGCCCCACATGGTGGCCAGCCAGGAGAAGACCTTGACGCCGGTCGGCACCGCGATGACCATCGAGGCGAAGGCGAAATAGCGCTGCGTATCGACCGACAGGCCGACGGTGAACATGTGGTGCGCCCACACCACGAAGCCGATCACGGCGATGGCCACCATGGCGTAGGCCATGCCGAGATAGCCGAAGATCGGCTTCCTCGCAAAGGTCGAGATGACGTGGCTGATGATGCCGAAGCCCGGCAGGATCATGATGTAGACTTCCGGGTGCCCGAAGAACCAGAACAGGTGCTGGTAGAGGATCGGATCGCCGCGGCGGGCGGGCGCAAAGAAGGTCGTGCCGAAATTGCGGTCGGTGAGGAGCATCGTGACTGCGCCCGCGAGCACCGGTAGGGCCAAGAGCAGCATGAAGGCAGTCACCAGCATCGACCAGGCGAAGAGCGGCATCTTGTGCAGCGTCATGCCTGGCGCGCGCATGTTGAGGATGGTGGTGATGAAGTTGATGGCGCCAAGGATCGAGGATGCGCCCGACAAATGGATCGACAGGATGACGAGATCGACCGCCGGGCCAGGCTGGCCCTCGGTCGAGTAGGGGGGATAGAGGGTCCAGCCGCCGCCGTGGCCAGATGATCCGGGGGCGCCCGGAACGAACAGCGACAGGATGAACAGGACGAGCGACGCGGCCAGAAGCCAGAAGGAAATGTTGTTCATGCGCGGGAACGCCATGTCCGGCGCGCCGATCATGATCGGCACGAACCAGTTGCCGAAGCCGCCGATCAGCGCCGGCATGATGACGAAGAAGATCATCACCAGGCCGTGCGCGCTGACCACGACATTGTAGAGGCTCGGGTCGGCGAAGATCTGGAGCCCCGGTTCCTGCAATTCCATGCGCAAGGCAACCGACAGGCCGGTGCCGAGAATGCCCGACAGCATGGAGAGGGCGAGATAGAGCGTGCCGATGTCCTTGTGATTGGTCGAGAACAGCCAGCGTGCGGCAAAGCCGGGTCTTGCGTCCTCTACTGCCGTTGCGTCCGCCATCGTGTCCTGCCCTTCTTCTCGTGGCAGGCAGGGCGGATTCGGAACAGGACGGCGTCGTCAGACCGTCGTCATAATAGGGAACCAGGCCTTGCCTGCGTCTTCTCGATCAGTCCGTGACCACCACATCCATGGGAATGTCATGGGGCTGGGGATGGATGGTCGGTATCCTGCTTTGCGTGTAGCCGACGCCGATCGTCAGCGGCTTCCTCGCCATGGTCGCCAGCGTGCGGTCGAAGAAGCCGCCGCCATAGCCCAGCCGGTAGTGCGCATCATCGAAGCCGACCACCGGCGCGATCACGACATCGGGCTGCACCGCTGGACCGTGCGATGGAACGAGGATATTCCAGACGCCGCGCTCCAGCGGATCGCCCGGCGCCCATATCCGGTATTCGAGCGGCCAGCCTTTCTTGATGACGACGGGCAAGGCAATGCGGCCACAGCGCTCGATAACCCTGATTCCCCAGTTCCTGAGGTCCGGCTCGCCGCGGAACGGCCAATAGGTTCCGACCACCCGGCCGCTGAACTTGCCGACGGTCAGGTCGAGCAGGCTGGCGATGCGCTCAGACCGGGCCTGACGCTCGTCGGGATCGAGCGCGAGGCGCTCGTCAATCAGGCGCTTGCGCTCAGCCTTCCTCCACTGGGCGACGTCGCCCCACGCGTCCGCCAATCGCACAGTGCGATAATCGAGCGCCAGTTCGTGCATGAAGCACGGTGGCGATGCGTATTCGGTGGCTTCGGCTTCGTCTGCCATCTTTGGCTCATCTTCAATTCCCGGGAGTATCGAGCGACAGGGTGCTCGCCGGTAAACAGGAAGGCAAACGGAATTAAATGCTGTATGAATGCAAAAAAATTGCATTCAAGGAGACGAGCGGTGGATATCGACCGTGCGAAGACATTTCTCGAGATCGTTCATACCGGCAGCTTCCTGAAGGCTGCCGATCGCCTCCATGTGACGCAGACGACGGTGAGCGCGCGCATCCGCACGCTCGAGGAAGGGCTCGGGCGTCGGCTGTTCGTGCGCACCCGCAACGGCGCCTCGCTGACGCCGGCAGGCCGTGAGTTCGAACGTTTTGCGCAATCCTTCGTCCAGATCTGGGAACGCGCCCGGCAGCAGCTCACCATCCCTCCGGGGCGGACGAGCGTCGTGGCTCTGGGAGGCGAGCTCAGCCTCTGGAATCCGCTGCTGCTTGACTGGCTTGTCAGGATGAAGAAGGAGCATCCCGCGATCGCCATCCGTGCCCATGTCGGTGTGCCGGACCAGTTGCTGGAGCAATTGCGGACCGGCGTCCTCGATCTTGCGGTGCTCTATGCGCCGAAACTCCTGCCTGGCTTCAAGGTGGAAATCGTCGAGGAGGAACAGCTCGTGTTGGTCAGGACGCCGGCCAGGGACAGCGAGCCGCTGGACTACGTCCATGTCGATTGGGGTCCGCAGTTCGCCGCGCAGGCCGGCTTCGGACAGGCCGCATTCGGGGAACCCGGCGTGCTCGTCGGGCTCGGTCCCCTCGGCCTCAGCTACATATTGAGGGCCGGCGGGATGGGGTATTTCCGAAGAGGCGTCGCAGCGCCTCACATCGAGGCTGGGGAACTGGAGCTCGTCGAAGGAGCGCCGGAGTTCACCTATCCGGCCTATGCCATCTATCCGGAATCTGCTGAAACGCGAGGCGATGTACAGGCGGCCCTCAGCGCCCTCAAGGCGGTGGTGGCTGCACCCTGACGGCCGAGGGCTTGGGGCTGCCGGTCAGTCCTTGTGCCGGCCTTCGAGCAGCATGGTGATGACCAGCTCGCGACCGTAGCTGCTGATGCCGACGCCGTCCGGCCTTGCGACCGCAAGTCCCAGACCGACCAGCCGCTGCCCGGTTGCCTCGGAGAGGCCAGGATAGGGGCCACGGTTCAAGCGCTTCAAGGCGGTCTGCTCCGCCTCGGAAAGATCGTCCCATGCGACTGTCGGCGCGGCAGCAACGGACGAGGTAGGGGGCGTTATAGTGCTGGTCCTGCCGTTCCGTCGCCTTGAACGGAGGCGGGCGGTCAAGACGCGTCGTCCACGACTGCGAGACTGGCCCGTTCGCGCACGGTCCGGCGTCGGAGTTCGGTTGTCACGGTCGATATCGTCTCTTTCATGCGGTCAGGATGCGGTGGGGAACCGTTCCTGGCAAGCGCCGATAATCCTGCTGGTTCGGTGCAAACTTTTTGCACTGACGGCTGAGGCCGCGGCATTGGGACGGCTGGAAGCGCGTGATGGCAACAGGCGAGACACGCTACGGCGCCGGAGACCTCTTGGCCGTCCCGGCCGTAACGAGGGACGGCCGCCAGATTTCTGTCGAGTTCACGATCACCC
>JAEYTV010000420.1 GCA_023433855.1 Pseudomonadota bacterium
CTCATTCTCCGCACGATGGCGCCTCATCGCGGCTCGTTCCTGAGGCTCAGATACGTCGCGTCGAATTCGGCTGTCTCCTGCAACCGGTCCCAGTCCTGGATCGTGATGGTCTGGTTAGTCCATGAAATCAAACCGTCGCGCCTGAGCGACTGGATCACTCGGTTCATGTGGACCAAGGACAAGCCCAGGACGTCGGCCATCTCGCTCTGGGACAGCGGCAGATGAAAGGCCCAGCTATTGGTGCGCCTGACGGTGCTCAGCCGGACATAGAGTTCGCAGATGATGTGGGCGAGATGCGACGCCTTGGAACGGCGCCCCATCGCCACGATCCAGGCGCGGTGGATCGCGCCGTGAATCAGCGTGTCGAGCCATAACATGCGGGTGAGGTGAGGGTGGCGTTCGGTAAGCAACCGGAGTTCCGAATGGTCGACCTGGCTCACCCTGCACGGGGACAGCGCAATGACTCCGTGATCCATGGTCTTGAGGAGGAAGGCATGGAGATCGACGAACTCGCCGGCAATGTGGATGGCGGTGATCTGCCGGGATCCTTCCGCGGTAAGCTTGTAACGGGCTGCAAATCCGTCAATGAGCAGGCTGCTGTAAGCCGGACGTGAGCCGTCTGAAACGAGGTCTTCCCCTGCCGCAAAGCGCCGCTCGCGGCCGACGACGGCTTCAAGGGTTCGACGCTCGTCATCTGTCAGCAGATCACGTCGCTCCAGATTGAGAAGTAAAGGTTCGATCACGTTCCTCCCCCTGGGCTCGAGCTACAGGCAACAACAAGGTGGCAGCCAATCATGGGAATTAGGTAGTCCATGGGAACAATCTGTCGAGCTTGAACTTCGGTCGCTCAGATCGGCGGCAGCAGGCATGGCATGAAGCGCTACTATTTTGATGTGATCAATGAGGATGGTCCCTTCCGCGACGAGCTCGGCCAGGACATGTCCAGCCGAGAGGCCATCACGCGCGAGGTAAGCAGGATACTGTCGGATATCGCCCGGGAGGAATTACCTGGACGCGAAGACGGCTCAATTCTGGTTGAGGTCCGTGATGAGGGCGGTGAACATGTATTTACCGGCCAACTGTCGTTCGAGACACGATGGCATGACCCAAATGGAGCCTGACACAGCATCCCTCGGCGCCTGAGCTTGCACCGAGGATGTTGACCATTGCTTAACCATACCCTCATCAAATCCCGACCTGTTGCCGATTAGGATCGCATTTTCGCCGTGTTGCGGGCAAAAGTCGTCCCTATTCGGTCCAGCTGCCCCAGGGTGTGCCGGACCGGTTCAATATCTGCGAAGCATAGCGGTGACGAGGACCGGTAGTTGGCTCGCAGGAGAGGCGACGTGGGGCGACGGATTTGAGTTTGAGCGGCGGCAAGCTTCCACCGGGCGTGAAATGGCTCGGCATTACTATGGTCTGCATGAGCATGGCGTCGTGCGCGACGACCGAAGCGCCGAAGAAGCAGGCGCGCAGCAAGGAGTACTTCTCCGAGAAGGAATACGGCGTCAAGGCAAGCCCGCGGGTCGTTCGAGAGGGGCAGGCCGTGCCGAAAGGCGGCGGGCGGTTCCTCGTAGGCCAGCCCTATCAGGTCAAGGGCAAGACCTATGTTCCGAAGGAAGACCCGAACTACAATCGGAGCGGGCTGGCTTCATGGTATGGCTCGGCCTTCCATGGTCGGCTTACCGCGAATGGAGAGGTGTACGACAGTACGCACCTTTCGGCGGCGCATCCGACGTTTCCCCTGCCAAGTTATGCCCGCGTGACAAACATGGAGAGCGGGTCCTCCGTCATCGTCCGGGTTAACGATCGTGGCCCTTACCATCCCGGACGCATCATCGATGTTTCGGCGAAGACCGCCGAACTGCTGGACATGAAGCGGACCGGGACGGCCAAGGTCAATGTGCAGTATGTCGGCCGTGCGCGGATGGACGGCAAGGACATGCCGTTCCTGATGGCATCCTACATACGAAAAGGGGATCGGTCTCCGTTCATCCGGCCTGAAGGGCAGATTGCGACAGGTGTCATGGTCGCCTCCAATCAGCCGCTCGGCGATCAACTGCAGAGCTATGGGTCCTCGTTGCCACCGTCGGCGGCTTTCGCTGGCCCTACCCCGAGCGGACCGGCTGAGAGCTCCCGTGGCGGGGCAGTTCTTCAGGCGATCGTTGATGCGGCACCGCTGCCGCAGGTTGGACCGGTGCCGCTTTCACGCCCGGCATCCGGCACCACCGACCTCTACGCCGCTGTCGCGGTGCGCTCCCATGACAACTCCCCGCGTGTCGGCAACAAGGCTACTGAAACCTATTCGTATTCGGCCCCGGCTGGCCGCTCTCCGGTCTCCCATGGCGCGAACCCGGCGGCGAGTGCTCCGCAGGTGATTTTCGGCAACATGATCCTCGAAGCTCCGCGTCCTGCAAGAAACCCGGTTCTTCGGTGATTGCCCACGGTATCTCCTGCTGTTAGGCATGGGGGTGAAAAGTCGATGGGATGACAATGCGGCGCTTTCTGTTTGTTCTGTGCTTGGTTGCGATCAGCATTCGCTGTTTGTCAGATGGCGCAAATGCGCAGGAAACAACGCCGGCTTTCGTCACCAAGGCCAAGCAGATCTATCTGGTTGAAGCGAAAACAGGAACGATCTTGCTCGCTTCGAATGAGAACCAGGCTTTTCCCCCTGCATCTCTTGCCAAGCTGATGACAATGGAAGTCGTCTTCAGCGCCCTGAAACGCAACGAGATCGATCGTAACAGGTCCAATCCGGTCAGCGAACACGCCTGGCGTACAGGAGGTGCCCCATCGGGCACCACAACCATGTTTGCCGCGCTGAAATCGGAGGTGCCTGTCGATGACCTCATCCAGGGCGTCATCGTGCAGAACGCCAACGATGCCTGCATCGTGCTTGCTGAGGGGATCTCCCGCAGCGAGAGCGAGTTCGCCGCCCGTATGACCGCCCGCGCGAAGGATCTCGGCCTGGGCCGGTCCGTGTTCGGAAATGCGACGGGCCTGCCGGCGGCCGAAAGCCGCACGACTGCGCGCGACCTCGTGGAACTCGCTCGGCACATCCATCGCGAATATCCCGACTTCTACCCGCTCTATAGCCAGGCGGACTTTACCTGGAACAAGATATTCCAGCGTAACAAGAACCCCTTGCTGGCCTTGAACATCGGCGTCGACGGACTGGGGGCAGGCTTCTCCGAAGCTGGCGGCTACGCGCTCGTGGCCTCGGTCGAACGCTATGGTACCAGGCTGTTCCTCGCCATGAGTGGCCTCTCCAGCGAAAAGGAAAGATTGGAGGAAGCGCGCAGGGTCCTCGAATGGGGTCTTTCCTCGTTTGAAACCAAGATACTC
>JAEYTV010000483.1 GCA_023433855.1 Pseudomonadota bacterium
CTGTTGCGGGGGCGGACGAGATCTTTTCTGACCAGCCCGTGAGGCCCTGAATACGTGAATACCTTCGCCACCAAGTACAAGAGCCCGCGTGCGCTTTCGCCTGTCGACGTTTCGACGGTGCAGGAGCGCGTCTACCAGAGCCTTCGGCTCGGTCTTCTCAAAGGAGAATTCCTTCCCGGCGAGCAAGTGTCGATCCGCGGCCTTGCGGAGGTCCTAGGCACCAGCGCAATGCCTGTGCGGGACGCAGTGGCGCGCCTGATTGCCGAACGTGCCATCGAGCAGTCTGGACCCCGGACGCTTCGAATTGCTCCCTATGTGGCGTCGGATCACGAAAACTACATACGGGTTCGCATGCAACTCGAGGGCTATGCAGCAGAACGAGCCGCCAGCGCCCCGAAAAATCCTGCACTGATCGACGCCCTGAAGCGCCACAACGACAGCATCCTGGAAGCACTCGGCGACGGCGACTACGACGCCGCTCTCGCAGGCAATCAGGCATTCCACTTCGAACTGTATCGGGCGGGCGGATATCCGCAACTGCTTGATATTATCTCCACACTCTGGCTGCGGACTGGTCCGATAGTGGCATCAGCGCGCAAGGATGAGGGATTGTTTGCGCGGATCTTCGATAACGGAGTCCGCATTCACAACGAAGCGATCGAAGCCGTTGCACGGCGGGATCGGGCCGCCGCCCGGCGCGCCATCAACCTCGACATTCGCTCCTCGCACCTGTCGATCAGGCGCTTTTACAAACTCTCTTCGGCGGAGGCAGACAACTGAGTCGATCCCCGCGAGCGATCTTTGCGCGGCGACTGTCCCACCCGAAGATACTGTAGGGGTCGGCAGGTTCGCATGGCCCTGCCCAGAAACGTCAGAGGCTTGCCAGGCCGCCGCTCTCACGAGAGAGGAACCTTTGTGCCTGCTGAACGAACGTTTCATGGTACTGGAAGATGGCTCCGTGGCCTGAGTCCGGCAGGATGCTGAGGTTTGCGTTCGGAAGCTGCTTCAGGAGCTCGAACGAGTTGGCTGTAGGGACCATTAGGTCGTCATCACCGTTAACGATCAGGACCGGGTGGATAGGTGGCTCTGTCGACCTGCTCCTCTCAAGCCCCCACCCCCGTATCGCATCGAACTGAGCCTTGATCGTCTGGTCGCTGGCCGCGGGGTCGCGGTTTTCCTGTCGTGCACTGATCCGCTCCATGAAGCTCGCAGCGGCTGACTGACTGTCGGCGGTTGGCGAAAAGAACAGAAAGTGCTTGTGGTGCTTCCCGGTTTCGGCCGACCTGGCTCGGGCCTCCTGAACCACCGCACCGATCCCGTCGAGACCCTCCGCACCGGCGGGACCAGTACCCGCCAGGATCACCTTGCGAACGAGTCCGGGTTCAGTCGTCATGATAACCTGGGCTATAAATCCGCCTAACGAGAAGCCCAGTAGATCGACCTTTTCGTGCCCCAGCCGGCGGATGAAGCGGACAGCATCCTGCGCCATCTCCTGGACCGTGTCCGGCGTCGCTCCTCCGGAAGCACCAACACCTCGATTGTCGAATATGATCACACGACGTCTCTCGGCGATCCCCTCGACCACCTGGGGATCCCAGTCGTCCAACACTCCCGTGAAGTGATGAAGGAAAATCACGGGAATACCCGCAGCGGGGCCTAATTCTCGGTAGACAAAGCGATCGCCGTCAACGTCTATCGACTTCGTCGCCGCTTCGATGAATGAGGTGGTCATGTTTGCTCCAGATGATATCGGATGCCAGAGGATGAATGCTGCGATTTCTCTTCCTGGCGTGCCAATCAACCATGCGTGCCGGTCACGTCTGCCGCCTAGCGTTCCATCACTAGGAGAGTTGATGTCGCCGTCGCATAGATCTTGCCATCAAGACCTTTGAGAACTGCTTCCGCAAAGGCGACGCGCCTGCCAAACGTTATGACCCGCCCTTCCGCCCGAAGCTCACCGGTGTCTATGGTGATGGGTCGCTGGAAAGAGACCTTCAATTCGAGCGTCGTATACGCTTGCCTGGACGACAGACGAGAGTGGACCGCGCAGCCGCAGGCGGAGTCCAGCAGCGCCGCCGCATAACCGCCATGTACCGTACCAAGGGGATTATACACGCTCCCGTTTGGCGTCCCGGCAAAGACGGCCCATCCTTCCCCGGCCTCGACAAGGGAGAAATCCAGGGTCTCGCCGATCGGCGGACGGCCGCCGGCGGCAATCATAACTTGCAGCGCCTCTAGGCCTGAAAGGCCGGGTGCGAGTTCATCAACAAGCTTCATCATGGTGCCTCCAGCCCGAATCTGCCCCAGACCGATCGCCTCGCCCGAGCCAGAATCTCTCCGGAACGAACCGGATCGGGCTCGGCTCTCGCCAAGATGACAGCACCAATCATCTCCGAAATGGCGCAGGAGGCTTCGTCGGCAGGGCTTCCATGCCCCAGATCGGCGAGATGCTTGGAGACCTGCTCGACCATGCTACGAATACCCCGCGCCAAGCGGTCGCGCAGATGCTGACTCAAGCGTGGTGCGTCGGCCACGAGAAATGGCAGCGGACATCCAGCCGACCGCGTGTCGCGATGACTGGTGGAAAGATAGTAGTCCACAAACTCGCAGAGCGTTTCCCTCGGCGATCGACCTGGACGTCCCCTGAGCAGGTCAGCCGGGCTTTCGTCGAACATCACCTCGACCGCTGCACCGAGGAAGTCTTCCTTGGACTGGAAGTGAGCGTAGAAGGTTCCATGGGTGAGCCCAACCTCGGCCATGACACTGCCCAGCGCGACGCCGTGAGGACCTCGTTCCCGCATTTGACGTGTTGCGGCTTGAAGGACCCGCGTCCGCGTCTGCTGTTTGTGGTCCAAAGCGTAGCGCATGCCGACCTCCGCGATAGTATGATGGACATAATACTATCGCGCCGCGATCGTCAAGGCAGGCTTTGTCCGCGAGGGACAGCGACTGCGAGCAGCCTCTCATGAGACAGGGCTTCGGAGGGTTTAACGGAACACATCTCGGATGCGCGTGGCCACGTGGCCGACAACAACATCCGTATCGCTTCTCGCATGCCAAGCCAGATAGATCGCAAATCCATCGACCGGCACAGGCGGGTCGTGGGTAACATACGCTTCACCCCCGACCTTGGGCACGCAGCGGCTCGGCAGCATCGCTATCAGGTCGGAACACAATAACAGCGCGGGCACCACCGAGAAGCTGGGGACGGCGAGCCCAACCCGCCTTTTGTGGCCCAGCGTCGCCAAATATCCGTCCAGCATCGTGTCTGCGAGGCCGCGGCGAGTTACGATAACGTGCGGATAGGCAAGCCAGGTGTCCAGACTGAACGAATTGGCGGCAGGATGGTCATGGCGCATGAG
>JAEYTV010000521.1 GCA_023433855.1 Pseudomonadota bacterium
ATCCCTATCTGTCGACCGCTCTTTGACGGGCGACGAACGACTGGCTGAAGGCCGAGTGGCTCGACCGCGATCCCCGTCTGCGCGCTTCCCTGGTCCTGCCTATGCAGAATCCCGAGGCGGCAGTGGAAGAGATCGAGCGGTTTGCCGACGACAGGCGCTTCGTGCAGGTTCTGACCTTGTGCATGGGCGAGATGCCGCTCGGCCGGCGCCTCTACTGGCCCATCTACGAAGCGGCCCAGCGGCATGGCTTCACGCTTGGCGTGCATGCGGGCAGCACCTATCGCCACGCACCGAGCCAAAGCGGTTTTCTCTCCCATCTGGCCGAGGACTACGTTCATCAGATCCAAGGTTTTGCAGCACAGGTGGGTAGCCTGGTTTCAGAGGGTGTGCTGGGCAAGTTTCCCGACATGAAGATCGTGCTGATCGAATCCGGTGTCTCGTGGCTCCCGGGTCAAATGTGGCGCATGAGCAAGGACTGGCGCGGCGCCCGGATCGAGATTCCCTGGGTCAAGGAACCGCCGGCGTCACTGATCCGTCGACAGATCCGGATGACCACCCAGCCGTTCGATGCGCCGGATGATCCTGCCGAATTGGAGAGGATCATCGAGCATCTGGATTCAGACGACATGCTGCTCTTCTCCACGGATTACCCGCACCACCAGTTCGAAGGCGATGCGGCGATACCGGATGGTTTTCCGGATCGGCTGATCAACCGTCTGGTGCGGGACAATGCAATTGCCACTTACCCGCGACTGGGGGAACGCCCATGAATTCGGCTCTGCTCGAAAAGGAATCCAGAGCCGGGGCCAAGCTCGGCATCATCGATTGCGACATCCATCCCGCCTTCAGCACGCCGACAGAACTCGCGAAGTTTTTGCCCGAACGCTGGCGGCGCCATCTGGCCGAGTATGGCCAGCGCAGCGCCAACCCTCTGATGGGCACATTGCCATACCCCCGCATGACCCCCGGCAACGGCATGCGGCGTGACGCATGGCCGCCCAACGGCGGCCCGCCCGCATCCGACCTTGACTATCTGCGCGAGCAGCTTCTTGATCCGCTTGGCATTGAATATGGCATCCTCCAGCCGCTTGCTGCCGGCTCGTCCACCCTCAACCAGGATCTCGGCGCAGCCATGTCCGGCGCGGTCAACGATTGGCAGATCGACAAGTGGATGAACCCCGAGCCCCGCCTCAAAGGCTCGATCTGCGTACCTCAGGAGGACACGGCGGCTGCCTTGGCCGAAATCGAGGAGCGGATCGGTGACAGCCGCTTTGTGCAGATTGCCGTCCCACCGCGGACAATCGAGCCGGCGGGGCGCCGGCGCTACTGGCCGATCTACGAGGCGGCAGAGCATTATGGCATGCCGATCGGGATGCATTCGGCGGCGTTCGGATGGCATACCAACAGCGGCGCAGGATGGTTGTCCTTCTACATCGAAGAACACTACGCGTTTTCGCACAGCCTGCAGAGTGTCGTCACCAGCATGATCTTCGAGGGCGTCTTTGAACGTTTCCCGAAACTGAAGCTCGTGGTCGTGGAGGGGGGGTTCGCCTGGGCTGCTCCCCTTGCCTGGCGCCTCGACAAGCAATGGCGCCGCATGCGCAACGAAGTGCCCCACGTCAAGCGGCCTCCTTCGGAATATATCCGTGAGAACATATGGTTCACCACGCAGCCGATCGAGGAGCCCGAACACAATCGTCACCTTCTGGACACGCTGCGCTGGGTCGGAACGGACCGGCTTATGTTCTCGACCGACTATCCGCACTGGGATTTCGATGATCCTCGCTACGCCTTCAAGGTCCCGCTCTCGCCGACCGAGCGTGCGGACATCTTTCGCGAAAATGCAAGGGCCGTCTTCCGCCTCGCCTGACTTCCGGAGTTCTGCATGAATGAGATGATACGATCGTTGAGCACAGAGCCAGGGCTCTCCACCGTTGGCGGCATCGACTGCGACCTCCACCCGGCTTCGCCCGCAACCAGGACGCTGCTTTCCTATCTGGACGAATATTGGCGGGAGACCTTCGTCATGCGGGGCGTCGACCGGCTGAGCCTCGCCATGACGGCAACGCCACCGCGCGCGCCGATAAACGTGCGTTCCGATTGGAAGGCCGCGAGCGGCTTTGCCGGCGACACGCTGGAGGCAGTCCGTGCACAGGCGCTCGATCCGTTCGGCACGCGGCTTGCGATCTGCAACGTCCTGCATGGCTCGATGATCATGCATTCCGACGACATGGCCGCAGCGCTTTGCGGCGCCGTCAACGAATGGCTCGCCAAGGAATGGCTCGGCAAGGAGCTCCGGCTGCGCGGCTCGATCATCGTCTCGGCCCAGAACGCCGAGCTTGCTGTCGCCGAGATCGACAAGCGGGCGGCCGACCCGCGTTTTGTGCAGGTGCTCATCCTGGCGCAGAACGATGAGCCTCTCGGCCGGCGACGCTACTGGCCGATCTACGAAGCAGCCGCTCGCCATCAGCTGCCTGTCTGCGTCCACGCCGGCGGCGGCAATCGTCATGCACCGACGGCGACCGGCTGGCCGAGCTACTTCGTTGAAGCCTATGTTGCCCAAGCTTCCATCTTCGAGAGCCAGCTCCTCAGTCTTGTTGCCGAAGGTGTCTTCCAGAAGGTGCCAGACCTGAAAGTCGTTTTCGCGGAGAGCGGTTTCACCTGGCTTCCTTCCTTCTTCTGGCGAGCAGACAAGACCTGGCGCGGCGTCCGGGCTGAAACGCCATGGCTCACCGAACAGCCGAGCGATATCGTCAAGCGGCATGTGCGCTTTACCCTGCAGCCGGTGGAAGCACCGTCGCCGGACGCATTGGCTCGGACGCTTCAGCACATCGACTGCGACGATCTCCTGCTTTTTTCCACCGACTACCCGCACGCCCAGTTCGACGGCTCGAGCGCTCTGCCGGCGGCCCTGGGCGAAAGTCTCGTCAGGAAGATCATGATCGACAATCCGCTCGCCACTTATCCGCGGATCGCACGCGACATTCACAAGGAGGCTGCGCAATGACGGAAAGCCAGACGCTCGACCAGCATCGTGCCGCAGAAACCCGGTACAACCTGATCGACTGCGATATCCATCCCTCGATGAAGACGCCGGCCGAGATGCACCCCTATCTCTCGCAACGGTGGCGGGATCATCTGGCCAGCTACGGAGGCCACACGCGGCAGGGATTGTCCGAGACGCTTTCTCATCCTCGCATGGTGCCGGAAGTCTCCCGGGTGGATTCCTGGCCACCCGCCGGCGGTCCTCCTGGCTCCGACGTGCCGTTCCTGCGCGAACAACATCTTGATGCCCTTGGAATAGATCTCGGCGTTCTGGTGCCTCTGCGGTTCAACGCCAGCGGTCAGCGCCATCCCGACTTTTCCGTTGCGATAGCAACAGCCATCAACGACTGGCAGGTAGGCAAGTTCCTGGATGCCGAGCCGCGCTTGCGAGGTTCCATCATCGCCACGCAGGAAGATCCCGCCAACGCCGTGGCTGAAATCAACCGCCGTGCTGCCGACAAGCGCTTCGTCCAGGTTCTCTTGCCGCCCCGCTCCATCGAGCCGCTCGGTAAGCGTCGCCATTGGCAGATCTTCGAAGCCGCGATCAGCAACGGGCTGCCGATCTCCCTGCATGTCGGAGGAGTGGGTGGTCATGCGGCGACCGGCGCCGGCTGGCCTTCCTATTACATCGAAGAGCACCACAGCCAAGTCCAGACCATGCAGGCAGTCATTGCAAGCCTGATCTTCGAAGGCGTGTTCGAGCACTTTCCGGAACTGAAGATCTCGTTTGTTGAAGGCGGATTCTCGTGGGTTCCCTCCTTCGGGTGGCGCATGGACAAGGCGTGGATGTCCATGCGTGACGAGGTGCCTCACGTCAGACGGCCGCCTTCCGAATACCTCAGGCAGAATGTCTGGTTCACCACCCAGCCGATGGAAGAACCTAATCCCGCAAGGAACCTGTCCGATACGCTGGAATGGATCGGAACCGACCGGTTGATGTTCTCCACCGACTATCCCCACTGGGATTTCGACGACCCGCGCTATGCCTTCAAGGTGCCCCTCACTGCGGTCGAGAAGGCCGCCATCTTCGCTGGAAATGCCGTCAACTTTTATGGATTGAACTGAGAATGGCTCGTCATGTCGTCGCCAAGGTCGATGAACTGGATATCGGCACGTCCAAGCTGGTAAAGGTCGCTGGACGCGATATCGCCCTCTTCAATGTCAAGGGCGAGTTCTTCGCGATCGCCAACCGGTGCCCGCACGAAGGCGCTGATCTTTGCCGGGGCCAGTTGGTAGGGCTCGCCGAGTCCGACGAACCGGGCCAGTACCGGATGACCCGGCACGGTGAACTGGTCCGCTGCCCCTGGCATGGCTGGGAATTCGACATCCGCACGGGAAAGTCCTGGTGCGATCCCGCCCGCACCCGCGTCAAGAGCTTCGACGTTTCTGTCGCCAAGGGCGGATCACTCTCGGAAGGGCCCTATCAGGCCGAAACATTTCCGGTTTCGATCGACGAGGACTACGTCGTCGTGGAGATCTGACGACTGTTGAAAGTGCAGCGAACATTCTGGGAGGAGAACATGTCGCTTATTCAAAAAATGGTTGCCCTGGCAATGGGCGCAATGCTGGCGGGCCCGGCACTGGCACAGGACGGCGACTGGGAAAAGGTGGTGGAAGCCGCCAAGAAGGAAGGCACCGTCAGTGTCTATAATTCCCAGCTTGGCGCGCCGAACTTCACCGCAGTAATCAAATCCTTCGAGGAGAAGTACGGCATCAAGGTCGAGTCCCTCGATGTGCGCGCCAGCGAACTGACCGAACGGCTGCGCTCCGAGCAAGCAGCTGGCCGCTACGTTGCCGATATCCAGATGCACTCGGCCAATTCCATCGAGACGGGCAAGAGCCAGGGAATCCTTGTCGAACCGCTTGGCAACATACCGAACGCTTCCAACATCCGCGAGGACATGAAGAAGGAGATCACCGAGGACCACCTGCCAGGCTTCCTGCAGGCCTACGGCATCCTCGTCAACACCAACCTCGTCAAGCCGGAAGATGAGCCTAAGAGCTGGAAGGAACTGGCCGATCCCAAGTGGAAGGGCAAGATTCTATCCGACGACATGCGCCCGCTTGGCTCCGGCGGCACGATGTTCGTCGTCTTCAACAAGTCGTTCGGGCAAGCGTTCAACGAGAAGCTTGCCGAGAACAAGCCGGTATTCAGCCGCGACTTGCGCAATGACGCACGGCGGGTGGCTCGAGGCGAATATCCGATCTACATCCCGCAGATGTTTGCTTTTGCCAACGATCTCCAGGGGCTTCCGATCAAGGTCATAGTGCCGGAGGAAGGGGTCCCCTATGTCTCCATCCACTTCGCGATCATGAAGAACGCGCCGCATCCCAATGCAGCCAGGCTCTTCATCAACCACTTCCTGGATATGCAATCACAGGTCACATACGCGAAGGCGTGGATGCTCCCTGTCGTCAACGGTGTGGAAGATCAGCTTGATCCGGAATCAAAACGCTTCGCAAGCGCCAAGCTGCTCGGAATGCGGGAAATGCACGAATACGGCCCGATGATGGACCTTGCGAAGAAAATCTATCCATAGAGGTCTGAAGACCCCACAGGCCTTCTGGATAGGCGGAGAGCGCGGCAACCCCCTTGTCGCGCTTTTCCGTGTTCCCATCACAGAATCTCAAGCGCCAGTGCAATCCCCTGCCCGCCGCCGATGCACAGCGTCACGATTCCGCGTCTGAGATTATCGCGCCGCATCGAGTGAAGGAGCCGGGTGGTCAAAATAGCGCCGGTCGCGCCAATCGGGTGACCGTGAGCCACCGCACCGCCCTCCACATTGACGATATCTTCCGGAAGCCCGAGAGCCCGGGATACAGCGAGTGGCACGGCGGCATAGGCTTCATTGATCTCGATGCGGTCGATGTCGCTGATCGTCCAGTCGGCGCGTTCCAGCGCTTGCTGCACCGCCGGGATCGGTGCGAGCGCGAACATGCCCGGCTCGACGGCGGCGACCCCGTGCGACACAAGACGGGCGACCGTCTGAAGTCCTTTCGCGTCTGCATACGCCCGGTCGGCGATGACCATGGCGGAGGCCCCGCTATTGAGCCCTGGCGCATTTCCCGCCGTGATGGTCCCGTCGTCGCGAAATGCGGGCTTCAGCTTGGCAAGCCCTTCGACCGTTGTGTCCGGCCGTGGGGTCTCGTCGTCCGCAAAGGATGTCAACTTCCCCTTCGCGGGGACATCGATGGCGACGATCTCATCCACAAACCGGCCCGCAGCCTGAGCGGCGCTGAAACGTTGCTGCGAGCGGGCTGCCCATCTGTCCTGGTCGGCCCGGCTGATCTCTTGGGAGGCGATCATGTCTTCTGTGTGCCAACCGGAATGCCTGTCGGAAAAGGCGTCGTGCAGTCCGTCAAGCAGCATGCTGTCATAGATCTGGGCATGGCCCATCCGGTAGCCCCAACGGCCGCCACTCATCAGGTAGGGGGCGCGGTCCATGTTCTCCATGCCCCCCGCCACCGCCGCCTTGGCATGGCCGAGCAGGATATCCCTGGCGGCGCTCGCGATCGCCTCGGCGCCGGAGCCGCAGACGCGGTTGACGGTCACTGCCGGTACGGAGACCGGCAGGCCGCCGTTTAGCGCCGCCTGCCGCGCCGGATTCATGCGGTTGCCGGCCTGCACCACGTTGCCCATGGTGACGGAAGCCACCTCGCTTGCACCAAGCCCCGCCCGCGCGATCGCCTCGCGAATGACGGCGGCGCCGAGCTCGACGGCCGGAATGCCGGAAAGCGAGCCGTTGTATTTGCCGATCGCGGTTCGAACCGGTGCGATGATCACTGCGTCTGGCATGACTTTTTCTCCCTGACTGGGTTCTCGTCCGAGCGGCGCAGAATGACGCTGGCATTGACGCCGCCGAGACCGAACCTGTTCGAAAGCGCGTATTCGATCTGCGGGTGCCGTGCCGGCGGCCCGCTGCGGCTTTTGGCTTCACGGCTCATGCAGCATTCCTACGTTAAATGTCGTTCATCATATATTTTAGTTTAGATTACGATCACCATATAACTGTCAAGAGACAGCAAGGAGCAAAAGATGAAGGTGAGCCGCGAGCAGGCACAGGAAAACCGCTGTCGCGTCATTGCCACGGCGAGCGAGCTGTTTCGCGAGCGCGGGTTCGACGGGATCGGAATAGCGGAGCTGATGAAGGCGGCCGGGCTGACACATGGTGGCTTCTACGGCCAGTTCAGATCGAAGATGGATCTGGCAGCCGAGGCCTCGCGCCAGGCACTCGCGACAAACGCGGCTTTGTGGCGCGACACAATCGACCGCAGTCGTGGCAAGGCGCTCCAGGCGCTCGCGCGTCTCTACATCTCGGGACCAAATCTGGTCTCCAGGGCAAAGGGCTGCACATTCGCAGCGCTCGCGGCCGATGCATCCCGGCAGGGCAAGCCCGTGCAGGACGTTTTCGCGCAAGGCATCGAACACCACCTGCATCTGTTGCAGGAGATCATCGACGGCGAAACCGATGCCGAGAAACGCCGCCGCTCCATTGTCCTCCTTTCGCAGATGGTCGGCGGGCTGACGCTTGCGCGCGCCGCAGGCGACGCGCCAATCGCAGAAGAGATCATTTCCGCCTTGCGCGACGAGATGGGGACCGGGCACTAACTGCTTCTTTGGCAACGGAAATGCGTCTTCACTCATCCTGCTTGCGAAAATTTGTCCGCCCCCGGAGCGAAGTGGAAATTCCTGCCTGTGCGGCGGGCGATTTCGCTGGCAATATCAGGCTACTGCCGGACCCGACATTCCCGGACCAGACATTCCCGATCAGGAGACTCCCATGACGATCGCCAACCTATCACGGCGCGCCCTTTTGCAGGCAGCTGCCGCCCTGCTCGCGTCGACCGCGCTTCCTGTGCTCGCTCGTGCCCAAAGCGGCTCGAACGGCGGAAGGTTGATCGTCGCGGCGGATTCCGAGCCCAAGAACCTCAACCCCGCAATAGTTGCTTCAAACGGCGTCTTCTTTATCGCAAGCAAGGTGATAGAGCCGCTCGCCGAAGCGTCCTTCGATGGCAAGGACGGTCTGGAGCCCCGGCTCGCCACCTCCTGGGAAGGATCGGAAGACGGCAAGTCGGTGACCTTCAAGCTGCGCGAAGGCGTGACCTGGCATGACGGCAAGCCGTTCACTTCCGCCGATGTCGCTTTCTCGGCGCTCAACTTGTGGAAGCCGCTGCAAAATCTCGGTCGCTCCGTGTTCGCCAGCCTCGAAGCGGTCGATACGCCCGATGACACCACGGCGATCTTCCGTTTTTCCAAGCCGACACCGTTGCAGCTCATCCGCAACGCCCTGCCGGTAGTCAGCAGCGTCGTGCCCAAGCATATTTACGAAGGCACCGACATCGCCACCAACCCGGCAAATGTGAAGCTCGTCGGCACCGGGCCATTCAAGTTCGCGGAATACAAGCCCGGCGAATATTACCGCCTGACCAAGAACGAAAACTACTGGAACAAGGGCGAGCCGAAGCTCGACGAGGTGATCTTCCGGGTGCTGCCCGACCGTGCTGGTGCTGGTGCGGCACTCGAGGCGGAAGAGATCCAGCTTGCCGCCTTCTCCGCCGTGCCGCTGACGGACCTCGACCGCATCTCGAAGGTGCCGGGCATCAAGGTCATCTCCAACGGGTACGAGGCCCTCACCTACCAGCTCGTGGTGGAGATCAACCATCGGCGCAAGGAACTGGCGGACCCGAAGGTTCGCCAGGCGATTGCCCATGCGATCGACAAAAAATTCGTCGTCGACACGATCTTCCTCGGATATGCCGAGGCATCCACGGGCCCGGTGCCGAAGAATGCGCCGGAGTTCTATGATCCGACCGTCCAGATTTACGACTTCGACGTGGCCAAGGCCAATGCCTTGCTCGACGAGGCGGGTTACAGCAGGGGCCCGGATGGCAAGCGCTTCTCGCTGAAACTGCGGCCGGCGCCCTATTTCAACGAGACGAAGCAGTTCGGAGACTACCTGCGCCAGGCGCTTGCTGCCATCGGCATTGACGCGCAGCTGGTCAACGCGGATTCCGCCGCACACCAGAAGGCGGTCTATACCGACCA
>JAEYTV010000577.1 GCA_023433855.1 Pseudomonadota bacterium
ACCCCGATCAGCGTGCCGACGAGGCAACCGACGAGGCAGAGAAACAGGTTCTCGACGGACAGGACGACCGAGAAACCAAGATGAAGGTGGTGGAGCAGATCAGTCATGCGGCTCCCCTCAGCTTGAAGAAGACTAGATAAAGGGCCACCGAGATACCGCCATAGATAGCAACAAGAATCCTGATGGCGGCATCCGTGCCCAGAGAGGGAGGGATCACGTTCTGAGCGAATGTCGGGAAAACCGGGATGGACACGCCGAGAAGGTCGGGGAACACCACGAGGACAACTGCCGTGAGCGCGAAGGCGAGCACCAGGACTTCCCTGACGCGAACCTTCGATGTTGCGCAACCGGCCAAGAACACGTTGACCGGAGCAACCACGGCCAGCCCGAGCTGTGGTGTCGAGAGGAACCAGAAATGTCCTCCGCGAATGAACAATCCGAAAGACAGCATGGCCAACGTCACCATCAGCATCGGCCTGATCGCCAAGGCTACCTCGTCCAGGTCTTCGTCGTCATCGCGGGTAAATCCACGCAAGAGGAGCAGGCCACCCGCGATCGACAGGATCACAGAAAGTGCCTTGGGCAGGGCCCCGGCCCTGAAACTGGCAATCGCGCCGAGATCAAGCCCGATCGCACCGAACCATACCAGGACCGCGACGAAGACCACGGCGGCGCCGCCGATCACGTCACTTCTCACAAACGGGGAGGTAGAACGCGCCACCTGCGGGTCATCGGTTTCGGACGTCATCCTCAGGCTCCGAATGATGGAAATCTGTCTTTTCCCGGCGCGATTGCCGGGGCAATGAGGCGGGCGGCGAGCAGCACGCTTCGACGGCCCCCGCTGCTCCTCCCGCCCCTGCAGTCCTATTGAGTGGTTTCCTCGATCAGCGACCGCCAGGAGGCAATCTGCCGTTCCATGAAGGAATAGGTCTCCGCCACGTCATAGTCGCGCCGTTCGATTTCGAGGTCGGCATAGCGAGCAACGGCATTTTTGCTCTGGAGCGCCTCGCGGGTCTTGGCGTTTAGAAACGCGATCAATTCCTTCGGCGTCTGCTTGGGAGCGAAAAGCGCGATCCAAGAATCGATCACGAAGTTCTTCACGCCGACCTCGTCAATGGCGGGCACGTCCGGCAGGGCGGGCGACTTGTCCGGGCCGGTCATGACTATCGGCGTCACGCTGCCCGACCTTATGAAGGGTAAGGCCGTCGAGATGTCGACCACACTCGCAGACGCTCGCCCAGTAATGATATCGGTCATGGCCTCCGTCACTCCTTTGTAGGGTACCGGCGTCATGACGAGGCCTGTGCGTCGTTCAAGCCCCTTGCGGGCGAGTTCACCGACCGCCGTCCAGCCGGCATAAGTCAGCTCTCCTGGATGCGCTTTCCCATATTCGATCAGGTCCGGCAGGCTCTTTATCTTGAGGCTGTTGGCAACGACCATCACGTATGGGGTGTAACCGATCAACGCGACCGGCTGCAGATCCTCTAGCGGCTTGTAGTCGGCAGCCTTGTTGGTCACCGGATTGATGGTGATCGTGGATGCCGCTCCCATCACCACCGTATAGCCATCCGGATCGGCTGAAATGCCACGTTTGGTGCCCGCCACACCGGCGGCGCCAGCGACATTTTCGACAATCACGCGTTGGCCGATCAGTGATGCGATGGCGTCACCCCAGATACGGGTCTGAGTGTCCGCCCCGCCACCGGCGGCAAACGGAACGACGGCCGTGATCGGCTTGTTCGGGTAGTCCTCTGCTGCCAATGTCTGCAAAGCAAATCCCGCCGTCGCGGCGGAGATGGCGGCAGCCATCCCCAGGTTGCGCAGAAGCGGGGTTACCTCACCCGGAATTCTTGACATTTTTCTCATCACCAACACTCCTCCCTCCTGAAACTGCCCCGTGCCTGGCAACGGACAGCAGCTGGTTCTCCCCCTGTGCTACGGCCGATGATAGGCGGCATGGAGCTCCTCCTCCCAAACCGCCTGCTGCCATTCCCTCGTCGCCGCTACGGCTTTGGTCTAGCGCTGCGCCCCCATGACATCCAGAACCGCGCCCGTGACGAGCGAAGCCTTGTTGGACAAGAGCCAGGCGACCGCTTCAGCGACCTCCTCCGGCTGACCTGCCCGCCCGAGCGGGTTCTTCGATGCAAACTCCCTTACCCTGTCTGCCTGTCCCGCTTTCGCGTGGATAGGAGTGTCGATCATGCCAGGCCGGATGGCATTGATGCGCACCCCGTCGCGAGCCACTTCGACTGCCAGACCCTTGGTGATCGTGTCGACGGCAGCCTTGGAGCCAGCATAATGAATGAAGCGTCCCGGTGATCCGGTCAGGGCACCGATCGAGGAGATGTTCACGATGCTGCCGCCGCTGCCACCATGTTTGGTTGACATGCGCTTGATGGCCTCGCGGCAAGCGATCAGGACACCGACGGTATTGACCGCAAAGATGTCCATGGCTTCCTGGAAGTCGTAGTCATCCGCAGATCGGTGGCGGGGGCCATTGACGCCAGCGTTGTTCACCAGCCCGGTCACCGGCCCGAACGCCTCGTCGGTTGCCCTGAACAGCTTCACGATGTCGGTTTCAGAACCCATGTCCGCACCGACGGCGATCGCTTCACCCCCAGCGTCCTTGATCTCCGCTACAACGTCCTCCGCAAGCGATCTTGAGCTCTTATAATTCACCACGACGCTCGCTCCTGCGGCCCCCAGCAAACGCGCCGTCGCCGCACCAATCCCGCTGCTTGCGCCTGTAACGATTACGACCTTCTGCATGGATCCTGTCCCTGTCCCCACAAATCGCTCTTCTCCGGCTCGGCGAAGGTGCCGATACGCGGCCTGTCTTCGAGCAAATTAAAGCTAAACCAGCGCCAGCCTTTCCCAAAAGGGCATGCGGTCGTGTTTCATTCAGTGAAAATCACCAAGGCTATTGATCCGACGCATTTCAGCTTGTGAAATCGATTTGGCGATGAGAAGCGTGCCGCTGCACAAAGATCACGGGGGCCGGCGCGCCGATGCGGAGGAGAGAGATGGACAGGAACGAGATCACTGTTGCCTTGAAGGAAGCGGAGCTGGATGGAGTGTCCCGCGCGTCAAAGAAGCCAGCGCACAGGCGGACCAACTCACGGCGCGGTAATACGGATCTCCAGGAGCCGTCCTACCAGCCCGTCAATGCGGTGTGCAGGGCGATGAGGGTCCTCAAAGTCGCGAACGAAAAATCGGTGGTGACGGTCAATTCCATCTATGCCGACACCGGTATCCCGCGACCGACCGTCGTGCGGATGCTGGAGACATTGATGCACGAGGGCTATGTGGTGCGGGACAATATGTGCGGAGGCTACCGTGTGACCCAGAAGGTCTCGGAGCTTTCTGCCGGGTTCAGCGGGATCTCCCGGGTTATCGACGTCGCGCGTCCTCTTTCTATTGGCCTTACCAGACAGATCAAATGGCCGATTGGCCTCGGCGTTATCGATGGGGACGCCGTCGATATTCTTTACTGGACGGGAA
>JAEYTV010000584.1 GCA_023433855.1 Pseudomonadota bacterium
CTGTTGATCTATCCGGGCTGCCAGTTGTCTGCCATTTACGGATTGACGGATCTCTTTCGCATCGCCAGCGAGTGGTCTCCGCAGGATTTCGATCCCCGACGGGTCATCCGGGTTTCTCATTGGAAGGAATCGGAGGGGGAAATCTCATGCGTGTGGGACAGCCATCCTGAACGTCCTCACCGTCTTGGTTTTGCGGTCGCTCCCCCAAGCATCATCATGCCCGCGCAAATGCAACCGATGCCGGTCGCCGCAAAATGGATGGCCGAAGTCCATGCGCAAGGGGTAACAGTGTGCTCGATCTGTGCTGGGGCCTTCGTGTTGGCGGAGACCGGTTTGATCAATGGTCGCCGGGCAACCACCCATTGGGCCTTCAGTGATGAGCTCGCCGCCCGCTTCCCCGAGATCGAGCTCTCCGCAGACAACATGGTCATCGACGACGGTGATGTTGTCACAGCGGGAGGCATCCTGGCCTGGACGGATCTGGGTTTGACACTTGTGGAGAAACTCCTGGGACCCGGCGTGATGCTTTCCACCGCGCGATTTTTGCTCGTTGATCCACCTCGGCGAAATCAGGGCGTCTATCGCATGTTCATCCCCAAATTCGATCATGGTGACGCAGCTATACTCAGCGTCCAGCATCATCTTCACGCCGCGCAGGCGGAAACGCATGACATGATCGATCTTGCGTCCCGCGCCAAACTGACCGAACGGACGTTTCTGCGCCGCTTCAAGAAGGCGACCGGGCTCAGGCCGACCGAATATCTGCAGCAGATGAGGATGATGAAGGCCCGGGATTTGCTGGAAAGTACCAATCAAGCCGTGGAGCAGATCGCCTGGGCTGTAGGTTATTCGGATGCAACCGCTTTCCGGCGCGTATTTCAGCGGGTCACGGAACTGACGCCGGCCGGCTACCGGCGGCGATTTGGATCACATCTCGCTTCAGGAAGAGCCGAGCAGTAACGGCTCAGAGAATTGCGTGGCGCGTTTGAACACAGGAGACTGAACAAAGGAGACCGAACGACGGCGTGCCAATCACATACAGGCGCAATGTCAGGCAGGCGCACCGCCAAGATGGTCTCGGCGAGAAGGCAGGGCAGGGGGCGTCACTTCGCGGGCAGAAGCAGAGTAGGATCTTCTCTGCCGCTTACAGCTCGGAAGCATCCGTTCAGAAGCATGGGGAATGGCCCCGTGCACATGTTGTCGCAGCTACGCGTTGGACCCCAGATGGGGACTGTGACCCCTAAGGTGACTACTCCATCACGAGAGGGAATTGCCCGCGGCGGGTTACCGTTTGTCAGACGACCACCTGAAGTGGCTCGCCGTAGCCTGCCATGTGCTACCTGCTCGGTCTGGCTATCTGACTTGAAGCGAACGAGCTATGCACCGCCGCTCGAAGTGGGTGAAGGTTGCATGACGTGAATTATTCTAGCGGAGACTTGACCACGTCCAAGAAGGCCCGCAGCGCTGGTGGAACAGCACGGTGGCCGGGATAATAGATCGCCATTCTCTCCGGCCCGTGCATCCACGACGAGAGCACCGTCCGCAACTGGCCTGCTGCAATGGCGGGTTCGGCAGCCCAGTTCGCGACATAGGCGACTCCCAGCCCCCGGACGGCAGCCTCGACCATCAGGTCCTCGTCATCCAGCACGACCGAACCGTCTGTGTCGACCGTGACCTCCTGGCCAGCTCGCTCAAACTCCCATCGGTACAGCTTTCCGCTCGGCAGACGATGGCCGATGCACCGATGCCGGACGAGGTCGTCCGGCAACAGAGGCTCTCCGGCCCGATCGAGATAGGCAGGCGACGCGACGCACTGAAAATGCACCGGCTTGCCAAAAGGCACCGCGATCATATCCTTGGGAATGGACTCCATGAGACGCGCGCCGGCGTCGAAGCCGCCGGATACAATATCAATAAGCCGCCCCTCGGCCACAAGGTCTACCTTCACATCCGGAAACCGCTGAACCATCCGTGGAAGTATCTCCCGCACCAGGTAGCCCGCTGTTACTCGAGGCGCGTTTACGCGCACCCGACCTGCCACGCTGCCTCTGAAGGCCGTGACAACATCTAGCGCCTCCTCCAGGGAGCTCATCACGGTATGTAATCTGCTCAGAAGAGCGACACCCGCCTCTGTAGGTGAGACACTCCGGGTCGTTCGGTTGAGGAGACGCACACCGAGGCGTTCCTCCAGACCTCGCACCGTATGGCTAAGGGTGGACGGCGCTGTCCCAAGCTCATCCGCCGCGCGGCGAAAGCTGCGATGGGTGGCAACGGCCATGAAGGCACTAAGGTCATTGAGCGAGGGGCGCATTATTGATGGTATTTTTGCATCAGTTCATTCCGATTTCAACGTCTAATCGTACAGCTCCGCTCTGGTTATCTCTGCTCCGCAACCGGCAACACGCCAAAAATGACACCAGCTTTCAACTGGAGAAGCAAGATGACTAAGCGCGAAACGATCTTCCCGGCCCGCCGACAGGCTCTCTACGAGATCAACCGATATTCAGCGGCTATCCGATCAGGCGACTTGCTGTTCGTCTCGGGACAGGTGGGAAGCCGGGAGGATGGCTCCCCCGATCCCGACTTCAAGACACAGGTCGAACTGGCATTCACCAATCTTGAGGCGGTGCTGAGGGCTGCCGGCTGCACCTTGGATGACATCGTCGACATGACAACTTTCCACACCGATCCTGGAAAGCAGTTTGAGGTGGTGTCGGCCGTCAAGGAGAAGACATTTCCGCAGGAGCCATATCCGAACTGGACGGCTGTGGGTGTAAACTGGCTCGCCGGCTTCGATTTCGAGATCAAGGTAATCGCGCGTGTCCCGCAAGCCGCGTGACGTCTCCGACGACACCTTCAACTGACACGACATGACCATGCCTTCGGCCATATCCCAGCGATATGGCCGGGGCCTCATAATTGTACCTAGAGGAGACATTGGATGAAGGCAGCCATCTATGACGCTCCGGGCAGCCCGGACGTGCTACGCTACGAAGATGTACCAGACCCCATCTGTCCAGCCGATGGGGTCCTCATTGAAGTTGAGGCAATTTCGATTGAAGGTGGTGATCTCATCAACCGCGCAACGACAGCTCCTCCAGCGCCAGCTCGCGTGCTCGGTTACGCGGCGGCCGGTGAAATCATTGCCGTCGGCTCCGATGTGGACGAGCGCCTCGTTGGTCAGAAGGTCACGAGCTTCGGCATGAGCGGATCTCATGCCGCGCTGCGGGCTGTGAAATGGACAAGGACATGGATCGTACCGGAGGGCTTGACTTTGGCGGCTGCGGCCGCCTTGCCAATCTCCTTCGGCACAGCGTACCACTCCCTTTTCGCCCGGGGGCGACTGACTGAAGGAGAAACAGTTCTCATTCAGGGCGGTGCGGGCGGTGTCGGGGTCGCAGCTATCCAGCTGGCGCACAAAGCTGGAGCAACAGTCATCGCGACGGTAAAGGGGGCAGATCGCGCCGCGCGTCTGAAAGACATCGGCCTCACCCATGCCATCGACTACCGGAAATGCAGCGTGGCGGACGAGGTTTTGCGCCTGACCGGCGGGCGGGGTGCCGACCTTGTTGTCGATTCCGTAGGCTCTACCCTGAAGGAGTCATTGGCAGCGTTGCGACCTGAGGGACGTCTCGTCTTCGTCGGCAATGCAGGACGGTCCTCCCTTGAGCTGGATCTCTGGCCGGCCCTGCAAGCAAACCAGACGCTGCTGGGTGTCTTCATGGGAACGCAGCTTGAGAAGCCGGAGGTCTACCGATCGGTCGCCAACGTGCTGAACTCGGTAGCCGCAGGTGAACTCGTCGTCCCTATTGATCGAAGCTTCAGACTTGCCGAGGCCGCGGCCGCGCATGCCTATGCGGAAGAGAACCCTACACTGGGGCGTGTCGTGATGCTCCCATGACGGGTGTCGCAACCAGCCGAAGAAGCCGGGGGCAACTGCTCGCCCGGCTTCCGCCGAGGGGCTAGAGTGCCAGCTGGCAGCGTGGATTGCCAAGGACGATTGCACGAGCACCTTCTACAGATACGGCTTAGGACCGCGTTGCCACCAGCTAAGAGCCGTCACCAATCCCCTGAGCGGTGGTGGAAGATTGCTGTGCGGGGACAACCGCTAGTCAGAGGCCCAACTGGGCTTCGATCGAGGACTTGTCGATGATGGACCAGACCGAGACGATCTGCCCTTCAACAAACTGGTAGAAGACGTTCTCGGCGAACGAGACCTGACGTCCGTTGACGGGGAGGCCGAGGAAGGTGCCTTTAGGGGAGCAGTTAAATTCCAGCCGGGCAGCGACAAAGGGGGGCTCGCAGGTGAGAATTCCGATCCTGAAGAACAGATCCGGGATCTGTTCGAAGTCGTTGATCAGCATGTCTCGATAGCCGGCAAGGCCGAAGCTCCGGCCGTTGTGCTGTACATCGGTAGCGACAAAGGTTCCGAGGTCCTCCCAGTTCTGGCCGTTCAGGCAGGCAATATAGGCACGGTATTGATCCGCAAGCGATGTCATCCTGTGCATCTCCATGGGGTTGAGGAACCGAGGCGGCGGTGGACCGAGACCTGCATCAATGGACGAGGACGCAAGTTGATCCCAAGTCAGCGAAGGGCCACCATGGCCACCGGAGCTTGTATGGCATGATCAAGGAGCGGCCTTCCCGGGCCCTCAAGCCACGTTTCCAGGGTCAGGAGTTCGCCGAACTCGTCATTAAGTGCCTTAAGATCGGCTGATCCGGCACAGCGCCCGTCGTCCACCAGTTCGGCCAGACGGCCAAGAAACCGGTTCTGCGCAAGCACGCTGTCGGAAAAGCGATGATAAGCGATTGGTTGCCCTGCTGCACGGCTCAGTACATCCTGCAAGTCCAGACCGGTGACTTCGTCACCAGCTATCTCCAGCGTTCGTCCGGCATGGGCTTCAGGAACGTCCAGGATCGCTGCAACGATCTTGCCGATATCATCCACTGCGATGACCTGCATGGCCTGATCTGGTCGCATGAGGAAGTTGAACTCGCCATGCTCCAGGCCCATGCCCGGCAGCATCAGCATTTCCATGAAGGAAGTGGGGCGAACAATCGTGTAACGAATACCTATGGCGCGGATATGGTCCTCGATCTCAGTCTTGCTGTCGAAGTGACCCATGCCCGTGACGCCCTTGCCGGCTGCGCCCACGGAGGAATAGACGAGATGGCCGACGCGTGACGCTTTCGCGAGATCAGCGGCGGTCTTTCCCCAGCTGACCTCCTCTTCGTCGGTTATGCCATACGCTGCCCCCTGGCCGGAACTGGGTTGGACGCTGAACACCGCATCAACGCCGGACATGGCTGCCTGGAGGGTTTCCGGTTGCGCAAAGTCTCCCTGACGCAGCTCAAGACCTTGTGCGGCAAGAGCCTTTGCCTTGGTTCCGTCAGGATCTCGCACAAGCGCCCGGACAGCCCAGTTCTTTGCCTTGAGAGCCCTCGCGACTGCTCCGCCCTGCTGCCCAGTGGCACCCAGCACCAGTGCCGATCTTGTTTCGCCCATTCCGCAAGTTCCTTTTCGTAACTCTTGATCGGGGGAAGATGGCACTGGTATATCTCCGTCACAAGACGGCACTTTTTTGTGCGCCGGTGACACAGAGGTAACTGTTGAACAAGACGATCCACGGCAGGCCGTATCGAGAGGGATTGAAAGGTCCGATCCTTACGCCCTGCGCGCCTCATAGTGTTCTTGCCCGCATGGGCGACAAATGGACGATCCTGGTGATGTCTATCCTCGCTATAGAGCCAGAGGCGTGCTTGCGTTTCTCGGAGATCAAGAATGGCATCCCGAAGATCTCCCAGCGCATGTTGACACTGACACTGCGAAACCTCGAGCGCGATGGATTGGTGAAGCGGCACTACTATCCGGAAGTGCCGCCGCGGGTGGAGTACCAGCTCACGGCAATCGGAAAGACCATGCTGCCGGCTCTCGAAGGCTTCACGTCGTGGATCCGGGAAAATTGGCAAGTAATCGAGCAATCGCGCGAGCAGTTCGACGCTTTAGAGAGCGGGGATCGCGCGCCCGCGTGCTGAACGGGCAGAGGCACATGACAATTCAAGATGGAAGCTGCCCTTTCGCCAATGCGGCACATCGTTGCATATATGACTTCAGCAGTAGCTGCTCGACCGGGGGAGGCGGTGGGCGGCACCATCTGCAGGTGACGGTACTGTGCCTCGATTTGGCGTGCCGTCTGCCTTCACCTTTGAAAACGGCTGCACAATCCGCTAGGCCGATCGTAATCATTAGGAATCGGGGGCGTGAATTTGGTTCAGCGGGTGGGCGAACTGGATATTGGTCTTCTGCTCGCGCTTGATGCACTGTTGCGAGACGAAAACGTGACACGCGCTGCGGCAAGGCTGAACATCACCCAGTCTGCCTTGTCGGGTCGGCTGAACAAGCTTCGGCAGATCCTGAACGACCCTCTGTTTCTCCCCGCTTCAACCGGACGCGGCGTGACAGCCACACCGCATGCCCTTGCACTGAAGCCGGAACTGGATCAACTAATCGAGCGCTTGAAAGAGTTTGGGCAGAAGGCTCACGTGTTCGACCCCTCTGCGAGCGACCGAACCTTCGTGATCGCCGCGTCCGATAATCCTGCGGCAATCATCGCTCCCGACCTGCTCCCGCTTGTTCGTGAACGCGCCCCTGGAGTCAGGATCGCGTTCATGCTCCCCGACAGAGCGATGATCGGCGAGCATCTGGAGCGCGGTGACGTCGATCTATACGTCGGCGCGGCAAGTGACGCGCCGCTAGACCTGATCGGCCGCAACCTGTTCGAGGACGAACTGGTAACTGCCCAGCGGATCGGTCATCCTCGTGGAAGCGGACCTCTGTCCCTCGACGAATTCTGCTCCCTTGATCATCTGTTGATCTCGTCCGACGGCGGTATGTTCTCGGGCGTGATCGATGACGTTCTGGCGGAGCAGGGTCGAAGTCGAAGGGTTACAGTATCCGTTCAAAGCTACGCGCTGGCTCCTCTTGTCGTGGCTTCGACCGACTGCATCTGCACGCTACCCAAGCGGTTGCTGGGGCGTTTCACCCATAGCCTCGCCCTGTTTGAGCCGCCGATCCGTCTGGGTAAATTCGGATTGAAGTACTTCTGGCATCCGAAGACGACAGCAGACCCTGCTCATCAATGGCTGCGCGCTATCGTGGCTGAAGCCGCCGTCGGGAACCGCGCCTAGCCATCGATCGTAACGATGGGTCGCATCGCCCACTGCGATTGGTCTTCCAGATCTCAAAATGCCACCTTCAGGACGGCCTACGATCCGCCCCCGTGGGAACGAACATCCTTTCCCTCGGCCCTGTCGCAAACTCGTTCAGGCCATTCTTTCCCAAGTAGCCCTTCATCAAGAGAATGAACAACATGACGACTGCAAGATCTCTTCTTCTTTCAACCGCCGTAGCCCTGTCGATGGCGGTTTCCGCTCCCGTTTCCGCAGCAGACGATGCCTCCACGACGGCAAGCTACCAGCAGGTGGCCGACAGCTATTCCTTTCCTCTCGGCGATCTCCGCATCACGGCGCTTTCCGATGGGACCGTACCCCAGGACCTTCATGAACTGCTGACTGGAACATCTCGCTCCCATGCCGATGATCTGCTGGACAAGGCATTCCTGGTGAACCCCGTCGAAGCATCGATCAACGCATTCCTGATCCAGGGCGCGAAGCACACCATCCTCGTCGATACCGGCTCAGGCGACCTCTTTGGACCGGGACATGGCGGGAAGCTCCTGGACAGCCTGGCGGGCCTCGGCGTGAAGGCGGGCGACGTGACCGACATTCTGATCACGCATATTCACACCGATCACAGTGGCGGCTTGGTCCGCAACGGGCGGCCGGCATTCCCGAACGCCACCGTGCACGTCGGCGCCCCCGAGTTGAGGTTCTTCCTCGATCCGTCAAATGCCCAGAAAACAGGATACCCGGAAAGGTACTTCGACGAGGCGGCAAAGACGATCGGCGTCTATGAGACATTTGGCAAGGTGAAGACCTTCGGCGATGGCGACGAAATCCTCCCCGGCATTGCGACCTCAATACACCCAGGCCACACGCCGGGCAGCGCCTTTTTCACCGTCACGAGCAAGGACCGGTCGATGACTTTCATCGGCGACGTGATCCACGTTGCAGCCGTTCAGTTCCCCGAACCGAACGTGACGATCGTCTATGACGTCAAGCCGGAAGACGCCGCAACGGTCCGCAAGGAGACGTTCGCTGATCTGGCCAGCCGCCGCGAACTCGTCGCCGCGCCCCATCTGCCCTTCCCTGGCGTCGGCTATATAGGCGCTGAAGGAGCCGGATCGTTCTCCTGGCACCCGGTGGAATATCGAAACCGCGCCGGCGAATAGAGCCCGGCGCAAGCGCCACCGTGATTCAGAGCAAGGGCGGTAAGGTCGGAAGATCGTTTCGGAACCGGCATAGCGCGGCCAGGTTTCCGCCTCGGTGAGCCTAGTCACCAAACCGTATGAAGAAGGAGGAGACGGACGCACTTCAGATTGAAACGCCCGTCTGCTCCATCAGGCCGTATGCCTGGTCAGCTGGCCTCCAGAAGCAAGCGGATGCTGCTGCTGTCCTGGCGAGCTTGGTCTCCCGTCTCGGAGCCGTTGACGCCAGCTATGCTTGTGGGGTCGGCGTTATGCTGATCGGCGTCTGATCCCGAGACCATTCGCCGCTGGACGTAGCGCCCCTGCCTCGCCCGCTCCCGTGCGATGTCGCCTGGACCGCTCACTGAGGCGGCCCGTTGCGCTAAAGCGCAGTCCTACTCGGGCACCTCCCTGAGAACCAGCGTTGCGTACGTATCAAAAGGTCTGATATGGATGTCGTAAAAGGGTAGATGGTTAATGACTGGCAAGGTTTTGGTTATTGATCCTGTCGAACGTCAGGATCTGATAAAGGGGCTCGCGAGTGATGTTCGCATCGGCATTCTGAAGCTCTTGCGGCGAGGCGGGGCAAAGAACGTCAACCAGATCGCCGAAAGCCTTGGATTGCCGCAGTCTACAGTGTCGATCAATCTCAAGATTCTTGAGGATTGCGGCCTCATCCATACGGAGAGTCAGAGGGCGCGCAAGGGAAGCCAGAAGCTCTGCCATTCCGCATTCCAGGAGATCTTGATCTCGTTCGCCGAGACCGCGGCGGATGCTCAGGATGACATGATCGAGGTCTCGATGCCGCTCGGCCTCTATACCGAATTCGATGTCACCGGACCGTGCGGTCTCTGCTCGAAGGACGGCGTTATCGGGCTTCTCGACGTGCCGGATACCTTTCTTGATCCGGACCGGATGAAGGCCGGCCTGCTCTGGTTCACGCGAGGTTATGTGGAATACCAGTTCCCCAACAACACGCTGATCAAGAAGGCGAAGCCGAAGGCCATCGAATTCTCGATGGAGCTGAGTTCGGAAGTGCCCGGCACTGCTGCCAACTGGCCGTCCGACATTTTCCTCCAGGTCAATGGCATCAACGTCGGAACGTGGACCTCGCCCGGAGATTTTGGCGACAAGCGCGGCGTCTTCACGCCCGACTGGTGGAAGCTCAAGGGTTCGCAATACGGAAAGCTGAAGAACTGGCGCATCAACGAAGTCGGCAGTTTTGTCGATGGCGTCAGGATCTCCGATGTGACGCTGGACGCACTGGGCCTTGATCGTCACCGCTCGATCCGCATGCGCGTTGGCGTGAAGGAAGACGCTGAGCATCCTGGCGGGATCAACATCTTCGGGGCCGGATTCGGCAACTACTCCCAGGACATTGTGCTTCGAATCCAGATCTGATCACTCACGTCGTCTTGACGAGAGCCAGATGCTCCGGTTTACATAACATCAAACCGGATACAAACCGGAATATGTGATACGAAAGGGCGGGGAGGATCATGGACGCTCGAGTCACTGCGCATGCGCATTATCGCATTGGTGAGATAGACAAGCGCCTCTATGGCTCGTTCCTGGAGCATCTTGGTCGGGCGGTCTATACCGGGATCTATGAACCTGGACATCCAACCGCCCTTCCCAATGGCATGCGGCAGGATGTAATAGACCTGGTCAGGCAACTTGAGACGCCAATTTGCCGCTATCCGGGCGGCAATTTCGTCTCGGCCTATAATTGGGAGGATGGTATCGGTCCGAAGGCGGAGCGCCCCACGCGGCTCGACCTCGCCTGGCGTACCTCCGAATCGAATGAAGTCGGGATTCACGAATTCGCCGAGTGGGCAGAGGCGGCCGGAACCGAGATGATGCTGGCGGTGAACCTCGGGTCGCGGGGGCTCGATGCCGCACGCAACTTCGTCGAATACGTCAACCATCCGGGCGGCAGCTACTGGTCCGACCTGCGGCGCAAGAACGGTCGTGCCAAGCCATGGGACGTCAAGTTGTGGTGCCTCGGCAATGAGATGGACGGCCCCTGGCAGGTTGGCCACAAGAGTGCTGCCGAATACGGCCACCTCGCGAACGAAACGGCCAAGGCGCTGCGGGCTTTCGACGACAAGCTGGAACTCGTTGTCTGCGGCTCCTCCCATTCCGAAATGCCGACCTATCCGCAATGGGAAGCGACTGTTCTGGACGAGACATATGAGCAGATCGATTACATTTCGCTGCACATGTATTTCGAGAACTACGAGAAGAACACCGCCGAATATCTGGCCCTTCCCAAAAAGCTCGATCGCTACATCGGCACCGTCGGCGGTGTGATCGACTTCGTCAAGGCGAAGAAGCGCTCCAAGCGAGACGTGAAGATCTCGTTCGACGAATGGAATGTCTGGTATCACGAGCGCAAGCGCGACGCGAAGCGGATGAAGGAGTGGGACTGGCCCCACGCTCCGGTACTTCTCGAGGATATCTACAATTTCGAGGATGTCCTTCAGGTCGGGTGCATCATCAATACCTTCATTCGCAGGTCCGACCTTGTGCGCATCGCCTGCATCGCGCAGCTCGTCAACGTGATCGCTCCGATCATGACGGAGCCGGGCGGAGCGGCATGGCGCCAGACGATCTATCATCCGTTGCAGCTTGCCTCCTGCTACGGCCGAGGCACGGCACTGAACCTTGATGTCGAATGCCAGGCTTATACGTCCGATATCGCCGGTCGGGTTCCGTATCTCGACGTCTCCGGCGTCCATGATGCCGATGCAGGCTGGCTGACGTTCTTTGCGGTCAACCGTCATGGTCAGGAGCAGATGGAGATGGAGCTTTCGGTCGAGCGGTTCGGGACGATCAAGGCGATCGAGCACACCCTGATCAAGCATGATGACCTGGAAGCGAGAAACACCAAGGACAATCCCGAAAATGTGAAGCCGCAGCAGGTGGAGGGCACGGCCAGCCTGGAGGAAAATCGCGTGCGCGTTTCGGTGCCGCCCTATTCCTATTCGATGATCAGGATCAAGCTCTAGTTCTTTCACAAGTGGCGGTAGGAGGCCACTTTATCCAGGGAGGAGAAGAAGATGGCGAATTGGTACAGGTTGACGAAGGCGCTTCTGCTTGCGACTGGTCTGATGACCTCCGCCGCGCATGCGGAAGAAACCGTCGTCTGGTGGGACTTCCTTGCGGGCGGCGACGGTGTGCGCATGAAGCAGCTGATCAGCGATTTCAACGCCGCCCATCAGGGTCGGATCAAGATCGATGCGACGACGCTTGAGTGGGGCACGCCCTTCTACTCCAAAGTCCAGACATCGGCTGCCGTGGGCGAAGCGCCGGATGTGATGACCTATCATGCAAGCCGCATTCCGCTTGCCGTCAAGCAGGGCATCCTGCAGGAGGTCACCCCGGACGACTGGAAGGCAATGGGGCTGGGCAAGGATGACTACGCAGGCGCCACCTGGGATGCGGTGACCATCGATGCCAAGCAGTATGCAGTCCCTCTCGATACACATCCGATCGTACTTTACTACAACAAGGACTTGCTGGCGAAGGCCGGCGTCCTTGGCGATGACGGCAAGCCGAAGGGGATGGACTCGCGCGAGGGCTTCGAGGCGACGCTTCAAGCCCTGAAGGACGCTGGCGTGAAATTCCCTCTCGGATCCGTCACGGCGGACGGCAATTTCATGTTTCGCACCATCTATTCGCTGATGGGCCAGCAGGACGGGGAGTTGATGACCGGCGACGAGTTCCTCGCCGGAGATAATGCGGAGAAGCTGCAGAATGCGCTGTCCGTGCTGCAGGACTGGACGAAAAAGGGTCTGCAGTCCACCTACACGGATTATCCTGCAACGGTGGCTCTTTTCACCTCCGGTGAGGCGGCAATGATGATCAACGGCGTCTGGGAAGTCCCGACGATGACGGACCTGCAGAAGGAGGGGAAGCTCTTCGAATGGGGTGCCGTCGAACTGCCGGTGATCTTCGACCATCCCTCCACCTATGCCGATAGCCACACTTTTGCGATCCCGGCAAATAGCGGGAAGGAGATGAGCTCGCAAAAGCGTGCGGCCGTGCTTGAAGTGATCAGCTGGATCTCCAAGAATTCGCTGCTCTGGGCAACGGCAGGTCATATTCCTGCCTACGGTCCAGTGACCGAATCGGCGGAATACAAGGCGATGGAGCCAAATGCCACCTACTCCTCGCTTACCTCCAACATGATCTTCGACCCCAAGACACCGCTCGCGGGTGTCGCGGGGCCAATCTTCGACGTCATGTCGACTTACTTCGTGCCAACGCTGAACGGCGAGATGGAACCCGCCGAAGCGGTTGAGGAGATCAAGCTCGGACTCGAAGACCTTTGAATCGCTCCCTTGGCCAGGCCGGATTCTCCCGGCCTGGCCGACAGATTTGCCTTGCATTGTTCAGCCGGCGGGTGGGAGGGATCTCAGGGAGTATGCTGAGGAACAGACGCAGCGAGATGATGTTTGCCCTGGCGCTCGTCACGCCTTTCGTGGCGATCTACGGGCTTGTCTTCATCTATCCGACCATCAAGCTTTTCATGATCAGCCTGACCGACGCTCCGCTGATCGGTGACGGGATCTATGTCGGCCTGGAAAATTACACCCGCCTGGTCGGTGACCGGCGATTTGCAACAGCCTTGTGGAACACCGGCTACTTCGTGCTGCTGACCGTGATCCCCGGGACGATGATCGCCTACGGCATTGCACTCGGTGTCAACCGCGTGACGGGGCGAGTGCAGGCGGCCATCCTCGCTTTGTTTTTCCTGCCTTATATCCTTCCAGTTTCCGTCGTTTACCTCATCTGGGACTGGACGCTGAACTTCCAGTTCGGGATCGCGATGTATGTCTTTGACCTTCTCGGCATCCAGCGGATCCCGGTCTTCAAATCCACCCTCTGGTTCATGCCGGCGGTGGGGCTCATCACCATCTGGTGGACCGCCGGATTTTCGATCCTGCTTTTCCTGGCGGGCTTGCGCTCCATTCCCGGAGAGATCTACGAGGCAGCCGCTCTCGACAATGCGGGTCGGTGGGCGACGTTCTCGCGCATCACCTGGCCCCTGATGTGGCCCGTGACGGCGCTGGTCTTGACGATCCAGCTGATTTCGCAGCTGAAGATCTTCGATCAGGTCTATCTGTTCTCGACCGGTGGGCGTCCGAACGACAACCTCGTCCTTGTCTACTACATCTTCCTGCGTGCCTTCCAGTCCGACCAAGGAGGACGTGCGGCCGCCGCTGCGGTGGTTCTCTTCGTCATCGTCATTGTCGTCTCCGTCCTGAACTTCCAGCTGACGAGGCTCTCAGGGGGCCGTAGCCGATGAATGCGCAGACAGCACGCCACCTCAACCTCGCTGGCCTTTTCATCACGCTGCTCACCGTAGTTACCGCCATCCTTTGGGCGTTTCCCCTCTACTGGGGCGTGGTGTCGTCCCTGAAGCCGGAGGACGAAGTGGTCCGGCCTTACATCGAGCTCTGGCCGGATACGTTCACGTTCTCTCACTACATCTTTGCCTTGACCGAGACCGAGATCGGCCGCTGGTACCTCAACTCCGTCGTGACGGCATTCAGCGTCACCATCCTGACAGTGTCGTCTTCGCTGCTGTGCGGCTATGCCATCTCCCAGCTGAAGTTCCCGTTCCGCAACCTTCTATGGTGGCTGATCCTGGCCAGCTTCATGGTCCCGATGCAGACGCTGATCGTCAACCACTTCGAGTTGGTCGCAGGACTCGGCCTGATCAATACCTGGGCCGGAATCGTGCTGCCGCAACTGATCCATCCGGTCATCATCATCGTCTACAAGCAGTTTTTCGACAGCGTACCGAAGGATTTTCGTGAGGCCGCCGTCATGGACAACGCTTCTGAGTGGCGGATCCTGACGCGCGTGTACATCCCAATGAAC
>JAEYTV010000606.1 GCA_023433855.1 Pseudomonadota bacterium
CGCTCCCCGGGGAGCGGCAATTCCGGGATCCGAACGGATCCGGATTGGGGAAGCCCCAAATGTTCGCCCTCCCGCTCGACGTTCAAAAGCGTCATTCTGGGCGAACCGATGAAGGTGGCCACGAAGGTATTTGCAGGACGTTGATAAAGGTCGCGCGGGGAGCCGAACTGCTCCACCTGCCCCTTGTTCATGACCACGATGCGGTCGGCGAGGGTCATGGCCTCCACCTGATCGTGCGTAACATAGATTGTCGTGCCGCCGATTTCCCTGTGCAGCCTGGCGATCTCGAGCCTCACATCGGAGCGGAGGGCGGCATCAAGATTGGACAATGGCTCATCAAGGAGAAGGACCTTTGGCTTCCTGACCAGCGCGCGTCCGATCGCCACGCGCTGGCGCTGCCCGCCCGAAAGCTCCCTGGGCGTACGCCTCAGATATGGCGCAAGTTGCAACATTTCGGTGGCCTCGTTGATCCGACGATCAACCTCCGCTTTGTCGAGCCCCATCAGCCGTGCGCCGAACGCCATATTCTCATAGACGTCCATATGCGGATAGAGCGCATATGACTGGAAGACCATGGCAATGCCGCGTTTCGACGGGGCCACATCGTTCATCCTGCGCCCGTCCAGCCGAAATTCCCCGGCGCTTATCTGGTCGAGCCCGGCAATCAGCCTCAGCAGGGTGGATTTACCGCATCCCGAGGGGCCCACAAAAACAATGAACTCTCCATCGGCAATCTCCAGATCGATCCCATGCAGAACATCCACCTCGTGGTAGCTCTTCTTGATGCCGCTTAGGATCAACGAGGCCATGCCAGATCTTCACTCCGTGCTTCTTGAAAGCGACCAACAGAGTGCAACCCGCTGTCGGCAAGGCAAGCGATCGTTCCTCGTGCCGTGATGCGATCATTCCGGCAAGTCATAAGCGAGCCAACATCAGCCGACGTGTCGGACGTCATGCGGGCAGGCGGCGGCATGTCGATCAGCACGTTCTCCCCTCCCAGCGCACTCGCAACGTCCTCGCTGCTTGATCTGGAGCATGCCTCCAGCAGGAGCCTATTGGATAATTCCTAGGTGTCAATCGAAGCGGAATATTTTATTCTTCCCTAAAGCTTGGGGCTGATCCTAACGATTGCCGCAAAGCGATCCCAGTTCTTCTCATCCTTGGGTGTCCAGGCCGCTTCAGCGATTGCGGAGAGGCGGGGAAACACAAGATGATTGAAATAATCCCGGCTGAGGAAATGCTCGCTCCAGATGCACGCCTGCAGTCCCCGAAGACGTTGTGCCAGGTCTTCAGGAAAGTCGCCGGCTGCCTCGTATGTGTAGGTGTGGTGGGGCGGGACGGTTCCCGCCCAACTCGCTCCTGGCTCCTGCCAGGCTTCGGCTTGGGCCATGTCCAGGTAATAGGCCTGTCCTGGCGTCATGACGACATCGTAGCCTTGGCGGGCAAGCTCGATCCCGACCTCTGGCTTCTGCCACGCCATGAGGAGAGCGCCTTCTGGTGCGACACCGCCTCCATGCGAGACCTCGTCCCAGCCTGCGAGCTTGCGGCCCCGCTGAGCAAGCATGTCCTGCACCTTCTTCATGAAGTAGGACTGGAGCCCAAAAGTCCCGTCGATCTTCTCTTCATCCATCAATTTACGGGCGAGAGGCGACGCAAGCCAGGTATTGCTCGCAACTTCGTCGCCGCCAATATGGATGTAAGGCGACGGAAACAATTCTACCATTTCGTCGAAGACCTTGCCGAGGAAATCATAGGTAAGATCGACAGCCGGATTGAGTGCGTTGTTCGGGTAGCCTTGAACGGAACGGTAGCTGTCGGGGGCTTCCTGGCCGTCGGCGAGATCCGGCAGCGCGACGAGCGTCGCCGTGCTGTGGCCGGGTATGTCGATTTCCGGAACCACTTCGATGTTGAGGCTCCCAGCGTGAGCAACGATCGATCGGACCTCCTCCTGGCTATAAAAGCCCGATACCGCTTCTGCACCATTGCCGAGTTGCGGCAGGAGAGCCTCATCCGGACCGCGGGTTGCGCCCACGCGCGTCAGGTGGGGAAATGCCTTGATCTCAAGCCGCCACGCCTCGTCATCCGTAAGATGCCAATGGAAGATGTTCATCCGGTACCATGCAAGGATGTCGAGCAACCGTTTGATGTCGTCGCCGGGATAGAACTGCCGGGACACGTCGAGGTGGCAGCCCCGCCAGCCGTATCGCGGCCGATCCGAAATCCGGCCGCCCTGGGGGAACCGGAACTTCGATGGCTCGGACCGCGCGCCGTGGACGAGTTGGGCAAGTGCGGTCAGGGCGTATTGCCGGCCGGCGGGGTCACCATAGGCGACCACCACTTCCCGTGAGAAGAACTCGACTTCATAGGCGGACGGCTCGAAGCTTTCCCGTCTTTCAAATCGAATGGGTAGGCCTTGCGGGACCGTGGCGAGGCTGAAAGGCTGATGGGAAGCCGTAAAGAGCCGTGAATACAGGTCGATTACAGTTACCAACCCGATGAGCTCGCCGCTTGCAGTACCTTCGGCCGGAAAGAGCGCAACAGGCACTCCGTCCGAGGGCGTCAGTGAAACAGCCGCGGGCCAGGGCAGGATTGAAAAGGGCATGTCGAGCTTACCCTCCGGCAGCAGCGGAGGAGCGATGTCGCTTGTGCGCCCGTCGAGCAGCAGATCGCCCACGGACACAGGAAGGTGCTTGCCTGATGCCAACGTCACGTAGGCGGACTTGGCACCGTCCGTGCGGTGCCTGGCGGGGCGGAGCAGTCCGTCGATCTTGAAACGCCATGTGCCGCCGGGCTTGAGTTCAAAACCTTCGGGGGCGCCGAATTCATGGAAGTTGGCGTTGCGACGCAGGTAACGCACGTTATCGCAGCGCGGCCGGTCGACTGTCCGCGTCAGTGACGTGTAGGCAAGCTTGAAGTCGGTAATCGTTTCATTGGAGACATTAATCAGCGAAAAGGAAAAACCGCCGCCCCCCTCGCCGTCGATCGGGTGCCATGCATTTTCCAGCCGAAGTTGAGAATGTGTCATGCCATGAGGCTCCGCGCTTGGTTATCGGTAGTCTTCGGATTGAGAGAAGGTTCGGGCAGGGGCGGCCTGACCGGCCGTCAGACCGCAGTCGACCGGCAAAACGACACCGGTAATGGCAGATGCCTGAGGACTGGCAAGGAACGAGACCGCCTTGGCGACTTCCTCCGGAAGAACCACGCGCTGCAGCGGGTACCAGTATCTGGCTTCCTCGAACACATCGGGATTGGCGGCAGCACGTGCTTCCCATGCGCGGGTTCTGACCGTGCCCGGAGCCACAGCATTGGCCCGGATCCCGTCCTTCCCGTATTCCACGGCGATCAGCCGGGTCAGATGGATAAGGCCGGCCTTGGCCGTACTGTAGGCAGGATGGCCGTAGACGCCAATGCCATTGACCGACGCGATGTTGATGACGGAACCCTTCGTTTTCTTGAGTTCACGTTCGAATGCCCGAAAGCAGAGAAAGGCGCCTTCCAGGTTCAGTGAAATGTCCTGACGCCAGATGTCGGCGGTCGTGGCGTGTAGGCTGGCTCCGCTGGCGCCACCTGCATTGTTGACCAACGTGAGCACTGCTCCGAGATCACCAGCCGCCGCCGCCATGGAAGCGACATCCTGTTCGCTGGTGATGTCGCAGCGGAAGGGGACGAACCGGTCCGGTCCCCCCAGCATGCCCGCCGTTCGATGAATCGCCTCGCCGTCAATGTCCGCCATCATCACCGCGGCATGGGTAGCGGCAAGTTCGAGCGCGATTGCCCGGCCTATGTCGCCGGCAGCGCCGGTCACGACTGCAATGTCACCGTTCAACACACCCTCCTACCTCGCCCGTTTGGCGCTGTTGCTCCATCAATCTCCCAGCAGTTGCCGGTTGTCCCCGTCCCGATGTTCGATCAGTTGCTGCTTGATTTTCCGCAACGTGACGGTCGCCTGGGGCCTTGTACGGTAGGCGACCAAACTGGCGATGATGTCTATCACTGCCATGTAGGCGAACCGCGTCGAGGTGGGGCGAAAAATGTTCTCACCTTCCGGAAGGTCGATGGGAACGACAAGCGCAGCCGCCGCGGCAACCGGGCTGTCGCTTTGTGTCAACGCAATCGTCTTGACATCATGTTCCCGCGCAAGCTCGAAGTTTTTCGCCATCTCCTTGTTACGGCCCGAGAACGACGACCCGATGATGACATCCTGGCACCGTGCCGCAGCTGTCAGCATCAGTTGCATGCTGTGATCGCTGGACGCGGTCACCCTCAGACCCAGCCTGAACAAACGGTTCTGCAACTCGCCCGCGATCATGGACGAGTTTCCTCCCGAACCGAAGGCATAGATCATCTCGGCTTTCACCAGCCACTCCGCAACCTGATCGAGAAGAGACGGATCAAGAGCCTGGTGCGTCTGGAAAAGCGCGTTCTGCGCCTTGTTGATGATATCGGTGGCAACGTCCTCCGGGCGCGTGCTTTTTGGTTCCGGCTTCAGGTAGCGAAGCCCGACATAGACGGTCTTGGCG
>JAEYTV010000624.1 GCA_023433855.1 Pseudomonadota bacterium
GTTCCAGCCGAAGGAGCGCGAGCCCAAGGAGAGGGCGCATGTTCTGATCACGGCGGGGGAAAACGATCCCATCTGTCCGGTATCCCGCACCCGTGACCTTGCCGATTATTTCAAGCGTCGCGGCGACAGGGTGACGCTCGAATGGCATGCTGGCGGCCATGAGATCCGCGCCAGCGAGATCGAAGCCACAAGGACGTTTCTTGCGCCTTATGCCGGGCGATGATCGGCCAATGTGAGATGGCATCCGGACTTGCAGGGGCAGCGGCGGTAGCTGATAGTGCCACACTGTGTCGCGGCAGTCCGGAGGCCTTCCCCATGAGCAGCAACCACCTGAAATTCTTCATCGACGGGTCCTGGGTCATGCCTGAGATCCCGGTGGCGCTCGATGTCGTCGATCCGGCTACCGAGGAACCGTACACCCAGGTGGCGCTCGGCTCCAAAGCGGACGTCGACAAAGCGGTTGCAGCAGCAAAGGCAGCTTTCGCCGCCTTTTCCCAGTGGCCGAAACAGGATCGGCTGGCGCTTCTGAAACGTATCCTCTCGGAATACGAGAAGCGTTACGACGACATCGCCAAGGCTGTGTCGCGGGAGATGGGTGCTCCGCTCGCCTTTGCCCGCGACGCCCAAGCGGCAGCAGGGCAGGGGCATCTTAAAGCTACGATCGAAGCCCTGGAACGTTACGAGTTCACCGAGCGGCGCGGCGCGACCATGGTCGTCAAGGAGCCGGTGGGCGTTTGCGCCCTGATCACACCCTGGAACTGGCCGCTCAACCAGATCACCTGCAAGGTGGGACCAGCGATTGCAGCCGGCTGCACCATGGTCCTCAAACCTTCCGAAATCGCGCCGATCAGTGGCGTCCTGTTTGCCGAGGTCATGGAGGCCGCCGGCACACCCAAAGGCGTCTTCAATCTTGTCAACGGCACAGGCCCTGATGTGGGGCAGGTGATGGCCGGGCATCCGGACGTCGACATGGTATCCTTCACCGGCTCGACGCGGGCCGGCATCATTGTTGCCAAGACGGCAGCCGATACGGTGAAGCGGGTTGCGCAGGAACTGGGGGGCAAGTCCCCCAACATCATCCTTCCCGACGCCGATCTGGAAAGGGCGGTGGCCGATGGCGTGGTTGCCTGCTTCGGTAACTCGGGCCAGTCCTGCGATGCGCCGACCCGCATGCTCGTTCCTGCGTCCCGCCACGACCAGGCGCTTGAGATCGCCAAGGCGGCAGCGGAGAAGCTGAAGACCGGTGATCCGCAGGCCGAAGATACCGATCTCGGTCCCGTGGTGAGCAAAATCCAGTATGACAAGATCCAGCGTCTGATCGAAGCGGGTATCTCCGAGGGGGCAACCCTCGTCACCGGCGGCCCGGGACGACCGGAAAGCCTCAACCGGGGCTATTACATACGCCCCACCGTCTTCGGCCATGTCACCAACGACATGACGATTGCCCGGGAAGAGATCTTCGGTCCTGTGCTCTCGGTTCTGTCCTATGCCGACGAGGAGGAAGCGATCGCCATCGCCAACGATACCCCGTATGGCCTGGCGGCGTATGTCCAGTCGGGAGACCTCGCGCATGCCCGCAGGGTGGCGGCGCGGCTCCGCGCCGGCTCCGTCTACGTCAATTCTCCCGACTGGGATCTTTTCGCGCCCTTCGGCGGCTACAAGCAGTCGGGCAACGGACGCGAATATGCCGACTGGGGCATCCACGACTTCCTGGAGATCAAGGGCATCGTCGGATACGGCGACTGAGCTTCTAGATATGTGGTTCGGAATAGGCGGTGCAGGCTCCGACATCCCGCCAGAGGGGTGGCCGGCCTGCCGTTCTCGCTTTTCTGTCCATCATGGCGAGGTACAGCGAAAGGCGGCGGTCGCGCAGGCCGGGGACGGCGCTGGTGGGCGAAAGAGGCAAGGGCGTGAAAGGGTTGGCGCGGTGATAGGCATGCAGTTCCACCCGCACGGTGTGACGATGGCTGACCGCGCGGGAATGGAAGGCATAGGTATCGGCGACAACAAGGGTATTTTCGCGGACGGTGACCTTGCGAGGTGAAAAGTCGCCGAGTTCCGACAGTTCGTCGTGAGTGATGCGGAAGGATCCGTGGGCGTGGTGAGAGCGGCTGTCCGCGTTCACCATGAGGCTCTGGCGGTATTCCCAGTCCAGCCGCTTGTCGGTGAGTTTGTGGCTGCCGGGTACGAAAACGAATGGTCCGTCATCGGGACCGACATCGTCCAGGAAGAGCCAGGCCTTCGAGGTCGAGTGAAAGGTGTCCGCATGCAGCGCCGTCTGAGGATCGGCCTGCTTGATCGCCGGTTCCGCAATCACTGTCTGGATAAAATAGATGGGATCGCCGCCTATGCCGCCGACATAACGGATCAAGCCGGCGATCGAAGGATCGTGGCTGAACCGGGCCAGATCCGGCATCCTCTTCAGCAGGCCCGGATCGATCGGGATCATCCTCGTCACGGCCTGGCCCTGTCGCATCTCGCGGGCGGGAACGGCCTCATTTTTGAGGAAATCGCGAATACGCAGAAAAACGTCGTTCGGGAGCGCATTCTCGCGGATCACGAAGCCGTCTCGTTCGAAAGCGGTGCGCTCCTCCATCTTTACCGAGGACGCGAGCCAACGGCGGCGATAGTCCGCCATCCGTGCTGCGAGCCGGACCCGCTCCCGATGCAGGCCGAGTTCATTGAGCCGCGGATTGCCCAGCAGCGGGTTCTTGCGAAAGGACTTCTCGCTTCCAAAGACGCCCGCCGCGAAAATCGGGTACCGCCACCACTGAACGACGTCGCGTTTCATGGACTTCTCCCCTCTCAGCCCAATAGAAATAGGGATAAGCTTGCATGACGCAAGGTTTTTCTTGCGGGAGTGCGCCACGCGCGCAAACGTTTAGAGCACCTGGGAACCCTGCGGCGTCGGACCGAGGGCGCCGGGCCCGTGTCAGCGCCTGCTGACCGTTCTGCGGCTGGGGGCGTATCGCATCTCTTGCACCGGGCGGGAAAAACAAGTCTATTTCCGCATCTCGCAGCGACAGCCACCACCAACGGATCGCCCATGAAGCGCGTTTTCAATCCTCAATCCATACGCAAGCCGTTCGGGGCCTATAACCACGGCCTGCTTGTTCCGCCCGGCGCGAGCCTGCTGGTGACCTCCGGGCAGCTCGGCATACCGCCGGACGAGCAGATTCCGGCGGATGTGACCTCGCAGGCGGACCTCTGCTTCAAGGCGATTGGCGCGATTCTCGAAGAGGCCGGCATGACCTACGCGGACGTCATCCGTATCTCCGGTTTCGTGACGCGCCGCGAGGATTTCCCTGCCTATATGGCGGTCCGCGACCGCTACACGCTGGATCCGAAACCCGTCTCGACCTTGATTGTCGTCGGTGGGTTTACGCGCGTGGAGTTCCTGGTGGAGGTGGAGGTTACCGCGGCGAAGGTATTCTAGTCGTGCGGGTATCGCTTGAGTCGCGGCAGCTCTGCGATCACGTCGTCGATGAGGCGGGCGGCTGCGGTTTCGACCGTCTCATGCTTTCCGACTTTCAAGCCGAATGAAGTATCCAAGAAGCGGCGCATTCGCGCGCTGATGGAA
>JAEYTV010000028.1 GCA_023433855.1 Pseudomonadota bacterium
GTGTACCACGTCACCCCGCCAGCAGTCGCTGGGCTAAAGCGGATCCCGGATCACACGCATCCAAAGTCCTTGCGCTGTCGCGATAATATATGATATATCAAAATAACAGACGGAGGCTCTCATGTCAGCTTTATCGAGAAATCAGGACGCCGCCCTGCGCGCCCGCGCCGAAAAGGTCGTGCCTAGCGGCATGTGGGGTCATTTGCACGCAGCAAAGCTCCCTGACGGTTATCCGCAGTTCTTCAGCCGCGGCGAGGGCGGGGTTGTGTGGGATGTGGATGGCAACCGTTATGTTGACTTCATGTGCAGTTGGGGACCCAATCTGCTGGGCCACCATCATCCCGAGGTCGAGGAAGCGGCGGAGCGACAGCGCCGCCTCGGGGATTGCCTGAACGGTCCGGCTGAAGTCATGGTGGAACTGGCTGAAATGCTGGTCGATACCATTGCCCATGCCGACTGGACGCTGTTTCAGAAAAACGGCACGGATGCGACCACCACCTGCGTGACGGTGGCGCGCGCGGCCACCGGAAAACGAAAGATCCTCGTAGCGAAGGGTGCCTACCACGGCGCGGTGCCGTGGTGCTCCCCATCGCTCCTGGGCGTGACCGCCGAGGACCGCGCTCACCTGATCTATTACGTCTTCAACGACGTGGAATCGCTGGAAGCGGCCGTAAAGGCGGGTGGTGACGACATCGCGGCGATCGTCGTCTCGGCCTATCGTCACGATCTCGGCTTTGACCAGGAACTGCCGACGCCGGACTTCGCCAAAGCCGTCCGCAGACTGGCCGATGCCAAGAGCGCAGCCTTGATCCTCGATGAGGTGCGGGCCGGCTTTCGACTGCATGCCGCCGGCAGCTGGGAGCCGCTCGGCGTGCGCCCGGACCTCGCCGCCTGGAGCAAGGCCATTGCCAACGGGTACCCCCTGTCCGCCGTGACAGGCCGAGACTGGCTTCGCAAAGCGGCCTCGCAGGTCTTCGTGACCGGCTCCTTTTGGGCGGGTGCCGTCTCGATGGCCGCATCGCTCGCGACGCTAAAGGTAGTTCGCCGCGACGATGTTCCCGGACAAGTGGCCCGTCTGGGCCAGATGCTGCGCGACGGACTGGAAACCCGTTCCCGCCAGTTCGGTGTTTCCATTCGCCAGTCGGGCCCGGCGCAAATGCCGACGGTGCTGTTCGATGACGATCCCGACTTCACAAAGGGCACCGCCTTCTGCAACGCGGCTCTGTCGAAGGGCGTGTATTTCCACCCCAAGCATAACATGTTCCTTTGCGCCGCGCATACCGAGGACGATATTGCCGTCGCACTGGAAGCTGCGGAGTATGCCTTCGCGTCTGTCGCACAGGCGACGTGACCGAACCGGCCTGCCGGTCCCGGCGGCCCGTTTAGTGTCCGCCACAGGTAACGCGACGGTCCAGTTTACATGACCGGGCCGCACACCAGTGACGAACTTCATGCGTCATCGATGTAAGGCAATGCCGATCTCGGTTGGCTGGTCGCGCACCGATTTCCTCCTTTGAGAAGATCAGCTCGCTGCAATATCGTTGCTCGCATCTGAAGGATTGGCAAGACATCGGGTCCGTTCGCGCCGGGTCCTGCGCCGTCGCTACGGAGGCCAATCGGAGGAGGAGTTGTCACATTGTCGAACGAGCTCTCTGCTGCCTGAGATCAGGCAATGGCACGCGTGACTATTTTCCAATGCGCCATGGCGCGGACGCGATGATGTGGGTGGCGGTGACGCTTGTCGCTGATGGACAAGTTCGTCATCCCACCAGTTCTGTGCACGACCGACGCACATCTGGTTTATGTGACATCGCCCGCCCAACCCTTTCATAAAGCGTCAAGGTTCAAGGGCCGCGCCTCACGCGGGGCCCTTGAACCTGTTGGACGACGTATTCGGCAGGTCCTGTTGCCTGATCTTCAAGAGGCTAGAAGCGCCACGAGAAGTTCGCCTTCACGGCGTGGTCCTGCGCCCGCTCCCCGATCTGGCCCGAGTAGGACACACCGAGCATCATGCGCTCGTCGATCTGCCAGTCGAGCCCGGCTTCGGCTACCAATGCATCACGGTCGATCGGAACCCCGGTGACGTTGAATGCGGACGCACCGCCCGAGAAGGCGAGTTGGGCCGCCGGATGCACGTCCCCGTAAGCATGCCGCCAGCCCAGCAGGCCGCGTAGGGTTAGCGGCGTGTCCTGGCCGATCAGGGCCTCGGCCCGGATCCCGACCGTGGTCGTGGCCAGATCTTGTTGCTGGCCATAACCGGTCAGTGCCGCGGGACCGCCTCCTTCGACAAACCCATCCGTGTGCAGCCGCAGCACCGAGGCACCGACAAACGGCTCCAGCAGCACGTCGTTTAGGCTGAACTGATACCCGAGTTCGCCGAAGGCCTGAGCCGTCCAGGCGTCGTAAGACGCATGTGTGCGGTCGAAAAAGCCCGGAAAGCTGACGGTGCGACTGACATCGATGTCGTGCCAAGCATAGGAGGCTCCTAGCCGGAGGTTGAGCCCGCCCCACGAGCCTGACCCATAGAGAGCTCCATAGATGCTGTCGTTCGAACCTGAGGAGAGACGCCCATCCACATCGAAAGTGGTGCGTGTATAGCCGCCTGCGAGACCTAGCCTAAAGGCATTGCTCATCTGGGCGTCTCCCCCGAGGATGAAGCCGCCGGTGGAGGTCTCGAGCCCTGCTGCATTGCTGTTGCTGCCGATACTGCCCCAGGAACCGAAGCTCTCATTCCATAGGCCGTAGTCGTCCGGAGCGGCCGTGACCGGCACTGCCACAGGCTGCAGGGCATCCGCATCATAGCTGCCTTGAGCGAAGGTCGGCAGACTGGACACCAACGGCCGACGCAAGCGCGTCAGGATGGCGTTGCGAACTAAGCGACTATCGGCATAGGTGACAGCGGTCGCCGAGGCATGAGCCTCGCCCGACAGCGCATCGAAAGCCCGGCGGGCACCCGACACGCTCTGGCCGACCGCGGCATCGTATAGGGTGTTACCAGAGCCAAGCGCCTCGATCGCCTCGGCAGCGCTGTACTGGTTCCGGGAGGTCGCCGCGGAGGAGAACGCGACCGGCGCAGCGCCAGTCTTCCGCTCCAAGGTCAGGAAGACATTAGTGGCATCATAGGTCAGGAAGGGGTCGAGGAAGGCAAAGTTGCTGGTGACGCCGGGGGAAAAGGCGCCGCTCCGTCCACCGGCAGCGGTGAGAATGGTGTAGGTCGTGGAGGGCTGGTACGCGCCGGCCTCAGCGAGCACCTGCACGGTGCCGCCATTCAGGGTCGCGCCGCCCGTTGCGACAATCTTGTCGGACAGGCCCGCCGCATTGACTTCGACCTGATAGACCGAGTCAGCCTCGAAGGTGACATTGCCGGCCACATTTAGCGTGCCGATGGAGTTGCCGGGCGCAACGATGCCGCCGCTCTGCACGACGATCCCGCCGACCGTGCCCGTGCCCCCGAGGATGCCACCGGACTGGACGGTTACCTCCGAGTTTCCGAACGCCCCGTTCACCGCAAGACGGCCCTGATGAACGAAGGTCGCTCCGGTCAACGGGCTGGTCCCGGTCAGGTTCAGGCTGCCGGACCCCGTCTTGGTGAATGGCCCGCTTCCTGTGAGAGGAGCGGACAGCGTCTGGGCATTGCCGTTGGTATCGAGCGTGAAGCCGCCTGCATCGACGGTAATCGGGCGGTCGAGCGTACCGGCATAATCGAACCGGAGAGTGCCTCCGCCGAACGTGACGGGCCCGTTGGCGAGGCATCGGAAGTGCCTATGGCAAGGACGCCGCCGTTCACCGCGGTGCCGCCGGTATAGGTGTTGGTGCCGGTCAAGGTCAGCGTGCCTGTGCCCGCCTTGGTGAGTGACCCCGAGCCGGAGATATTGCCGGCATAGGTCAGAGCGTCAGAGCGGTTGAAGGCAAGGGTCGCGTTGTTGACGATGTTCCCGCTGACTGAGCCCGATGTGCCGCCATTGCCGACCTGCAATGTGCCCGCGCTGATCGTCGTGCCGCCCGTATAGGCGTTCGCGCCCGTCAACGTCAGCGTGCCGGCGCCGGCCTTCGTGAGTGACCCGGAGCCGGAGATGCCCTGGCTGATCGAACTGTTGAACCCATTCGTGTCAAATGTACCGCCGCCAGCGTTGAGGACAATGGAGCGTGTTGCCGCCAAGTTGAAGGCTGTTCTAAATCGAAGTGTGCCACCGTCTAAGCTCAGCGGGCCAGAGGCATGGCCGAGATTGGCATCGGCTGAAGTCGCCAGGACTCCGCCGTTCACCGCGGTGCCGCCGCTGTAAGTGTTGGCCCCGGAGAGCGTCAGGGTCCCGGCACCGAGCTTGGTGAGCGCCCCGACGCCTTCCATGGCGGCTGAGACGCCGATAGAGAGGCCATTGCTGTCAATGAAGGCACCTTTAGTGCCGATCACAACATCTCCTGGTGCGAAACCATAGGCCCAATCAGTCTGGCTGGCAAGAGTAACGACATTGTTCATACTAGCACGCAGAATTCCGCCGTTGAAATTGACCCTGGCACCGCCCGTCTGGCCGTCGCCAAGCCCCTTCATGAAATAATCGGCGGTTATTACACCACGGTTCCCGGCCTCGCCGTCCAGGTTCAAGGTTCCCTGTGATGCTGGAACCGCTCCGATATGAACAACCGGGGCAATGACGGCTCCGCCGTTGTCGATGGTTACGGTGCCGTCGCCGTACCAGCCGAGAGCGAGATAAGTGTTGGTCCATTGCGAGCCAGAGCCGCTAACGGTCACAATGCCGGTTCCGCCGGGGGTGGCGCCAACTTCGCTAGTCGTGTTGCTGACGCTCCCCCCGTTCACGATGTTCAGCTGGCCGACACCTGACACGCCCACGCCGACGGAAAGCGCGCCATTGTTCGTCCACGCTGAGCCAGCATCCTGCACAGTCACCGTGCCGGTGACGTTGTCTGCACCGATCCTTGCAGTTGTTCCGTTAACGATGCCGCCGGATTCGACAATCAGGGTTCCGCCCAGAGTGTTTCCAATCATGAGGTTGTTCGGAATATTCCAGGGCGACGAGTGGATGCCCGGCACGGTGACGGTTGGTCCCTGAATCACGGTATTGGCTGATTGAGCCTGAGCGGCCTCCATAAGGAGAAGCAATACTACAGCCGACGCCGAAGCCAGCATCAGGCTATGCGAGGACATGCTCTTCGACCTGCGCATCGAGCTTGATACTCGAGACTCGACGAACTGATGCGAAGACTGGCGCATGATGCCTCCTGTTAAGTTGAGGCACACGTATGTGGCCATAATGGAATCGGCGCGATAGTAAGTGGGGATGCCCGTCTGTCTATCGAATAAGGCCGAGCAAGTAGGTTTCTCCCCGTGTGTGATGTAGCGGCCACAAACAGGAGGAACTACACAGTTTATTCGAGGACCTTCCCCGTCATGAGACTGCGTCTAGGTCATATATTAGCAGCCCTTTACCGTGCTGAAGGTTTCTTTGCTGAACGACCGGGACCGGACCTTCACCAGCGAGGCGCTTCTTCTTGAGCGAAACCGCGAATAATGCCCGCGTCAGCCGCACCAATCTATCTTCCTTCCCTTCCGCCATTCCCTGGCGAAGCCCTCCCGGATCAGTTCTTTTCCTACCTCCCGACCATCCGGGAGATAGACGTTCACCAGTGGCCGGCCGAAGCGGTCGCGCCCCTTGGCTTCGATCCGGAGGTTCTTCTTTCCCTCGATCATCTCCTGAAGCCGGAACTTTGGCGAGCCTTGCTGTTGATTGCCACTGAGAATTGACCCGGCGTGGCCTGATATTTCCATTGAGAATTGACCCATGTTCCAACCTTCCCTCGCATGTTTTCAGCGGGGGCTATGGAGTGATCGACATGGCGTTATTGA
>JAEYTV010000057.1 GCA_023433855.1 Pseudomonadota bacterium
GGAGGGGGATGTGTCCTACCGTCATGACAGCTTCATCGAGCGCCGGCCCGGCCAGATCGAACAGCAGGGTGATTTCACCCCCCTCGCCCTTGGCCTCGACCGACGCGTTCAGCGTTCCCAGCAGGCAGGCGGTGCCGGTGTGGCCGAAGGCAATCCTGTCTCCCACCTTGATCCGTTTTCCCGGTCGAGCGAAAGCCTTCCATCGTTCAGGCCCCACGCGCATATGGAGGGTGGCTGAGACGGGAAGTTCCGTAGCCCCCTCCCGCAGACGCTGCCCCTCAAGCTGTGCGGGGATGACCTTCGTATCGTTGAAGACGAGCGCGTCGCCGGGACGCAGGAAGTCCGGAAGGTCATGGACGCGGCAGTCGGACAGGTGCGGCTCGCCTTCAGGACGCACAACGAGTAGCCGCGCACTATCACGCGGCGTTGCCGGCCGCAGAGCGATGTTTCTCTCAGGGAGATCGAAGTCGAAGAGCTCGACGCGCATTATGTCCAACCGGTGGCAGAAAAGAAAACCCGCCCCGCCATGACGACAGAGCGGGCCATGGATGAGCGGAGATCAGATGTCAGCAGCTACACGCAATGACACGATCGAATCCGGATCCTGTACCGGTTCACCCTTCTTGATCTGATCCACATTATCCATGCCTTCGATGACCTGGCCCCAGACGGTGTATTGCTTGTTCAGCCAAGGTGCGTCGGTGAAGCAGATAAAGAACTGCGAGTTCGCAGAGTTCGGGTTCTGCGAGCGGGCCATCGAGCAGGTGCCGCGTACGTGCGGAACGGCCGAAAATTCCGCCTTCAGATCCGGCTTGTCGGACCCGCCCATGCCGGCGCGGCCTGGGTTGAAGCTGTCCCCGCCCTTCTTGCCGAACTTGACGTCCCCCGTCTGGGCCATGAAGTCGGGAATGACCCGGTGAAACACGACGCCGTCATAGGCGTTCTCGCGAGCCAGTTCCTTGATGCGAGCCACATGCTCGGGCGCCAGATCCGGCATAAGCGAGATCACCACCTTGCCCTTCGTCGTTTCCATGATGAGGGTGTTTTCCGGATCCTTGATCTCGGCCATTTTCTTCTCCTTTATGCGGCGTCAAGCGGTTCTAGATAGAGACGCCTCTTCTGGTTCAATTGCCGGCTACGGTTACCTTGATCATCTTGTCAGGATTGTCGACTTCGCCATTTGGTCCCTGGCCGCGCTTGATCTTGTCGACGTTTTCCATTCCTGAGACCACCTTGCCTATCACCGTATACTGTCCGTTCAGGAAGGGACCCTCATCGAACATGATGAAGAACTGAGAATTGGCCGAATTCGGGTCCTGCGAACGGGCCATGCCGACCGTGCCGCGTTCGAACGGGACCTTGGAGAATTCGGCCGGGAGATCCGGCAGATCCGACCCCCCCGTGCCCGCGCGGCGAGGGTTGTAGTTTGCCGCACCCTCCTTTCCGAACTGAACGTCGCCGGTCTGCGCCATGAAACCGTCGATGACCCGGTGGAAGACGACGCCGTCGTAGGCGCCCTGCTGTGCTAGCGCCTTCACCTGAGCGACGTGCTTCGGGGCGACCTCCGGCATCAGTTCGACAACCACGGGTCCGTCCTTGAGTTCGATAGTCAGGGTTTCGGCTGCCGACGCCACGCCCGGCAGGATCATGGAGGCAAGCGTCAAGCTCGCGATCGTGAAAAGGTGAGACAATTTCATACGGAACTCCCGGTTCGGAAACGGATCACCGCTTCAGCTTGTTGTTCAAGGCTCTGAGGACCGCAGCTGGAACAAAGGCGCTGACGTCGCCGCCCATCGTTGCGATCTGACGGACCAATGTGGCGGTAATGGGCCGGGATGCTGTACCGGCTGGCAGGAAGACGGTCTGGACGTCAGGCGCCATCTGCCGGTTCATGCCTGCCATCTGCATTTCATAGTCAAGGTCAGTGCCGTCGCGCAGGCCTCTGATCAGCAGACTCGCTCCGTTCGCCCGAGCAGCATCTACAACGAGCCTGTCAAAAGAAACAACAGATATCCTTCCTGCGCCGCCGGTCAGCACCTCATCGAGAGAGGCACGGATCATCTGCGCCCGCTCCTCGAAGCTGAACATCGGAGCCTTGCCGGGATGGATCCCGATTGCGACGATCACCTTGTCGGCGACGTTAAGAGCCTGAACCAGAACGTCCAGATGACCGTGCGTCATCGGGTCGAAAGAGCCCGGATAAAAAGCTGTCGTCATGCCACGCCGCGCTCCAACGGAAATCCACGGCCTTTTGTCATGGAACCTGTGTCACTGCAAGCAGACCCTCGCTGTGAACGCAGGATGACTGGCGTGTTTCAGCAGACGTCATCGACATGATCCCGTTGTCGCGGGAGGCTGGGGAGAGTTCTCAGACCGGTGGTGAAACGGTCGAACCTTGGACTTCATGGCGTCGTGTGCCTTCGGCTCGCTTTGCTGACCGAAGCTTTGATCGTGGCGCCTCCGACTGAACCAGGTGAAGCGCAAGCGTTTTATGAACGCCAGATGAACGGCGTGTTCAAGGACCTTTCAGAGCGAAACAATTATAGCTTGTCTCACGATGCGGCGGAACCTGTTTGCGCAAGGTGCGTTCAGGAAAATAGAAGGACAGTGGAGATGATCGCGAAGAGGAAAACGGTCATGCCGGACAAGATCACGATGATCAACCTGGTTTGGACCGCGATGGTTGCAGTAATGCTAACCGCGACAGTTACCCTTTATCAAGACAAATCCGAGTTGGCCGATCTCAACTACCCACAGGTGACGGGTCGTTACAGCGATCTTTCATACTACTGACGGGTGACCGAAGGAAAGGATAGCCATGACAGTGACGTTGACCGTACTTGCAGCATTGATCAGCATCATGTTCGTGGCTTCCGTGGCATCGACGATATCCGAGCTTCGGCGTGAGCGAGAAGACATGGAAGAACTCCGAGCTTTCGCCCGACGCCATAGCGCGTTCTAGATCAGCAATAGTTGTCCACGCACACCGCGGATGCGACGACCCCCATAAAAAAAGCCGGAGGATGTTGTCCTCCGGCTTTTTTGTTCTCGTTGCAAGCGGCCTTATTCTGAAGTCTCACCGTCGGACGGTGGCACTTCAGGAGCCGCCCCGCCGTCGTCCGTCGATGAAGAAATTTCCGCGGGCAGGTCATTGCCGTTCTCTTCTTCGCCCTCAGGTTCGCTGATGCGCTCCACAGAGACGACTTTCTCGTCCTTGGCGGTGGAGAAGATCGTCACACCCTTGGTAGCCCGGCTCGCAATTCGGATGCCATTCACCGGCACACGGATCAGAACACCTCCATTCGAAACCAGCATGATCTGGTCACTGTCCTCGATCGGGAATGCGGCCACGAGTTCGCCGATTTCGCTGGTCCTCGAAGTGTCAGTGGCGCGGATACCCTTGCCTCCACGACCCGAGGTCCGGAAATCGTAGGAGGAGGACCGCTTGCCGAAACCACGTTCCGACACGGTGAGCACGAACTGTTCGCGGGCCCTGAGTTCCTGGTAGCGCTCTTCGGCAAGCTCGCCGACTTCGCCCACCTCTTCTCCCACCAGAGCGATGTCGTCCTCATCTACCCCCGCCGAACGGCGCTCCGCCGCCGAGCGCTTCAGATAGGCTGCCCGCTCCCAGGGTTCGGCGTCCACGTGCGCAACAATGGCCATCGAAATGATGCGGTCATTTGGTTGCAACGTGATACCCCGCACGCCAATCGAGTTCCGCCCGGCAAAAACGCGCACGCTGTCGACCGGGAATCGGATGCACTGTCCGAGCGCCGTCGTCAGCAGCACGTCGTCTCGATCGGTACACGTCTCGACCGATAGGATCTCGTCGCCCTCCTCGTCGAGTTTCATCGCGATCTTGCCGTTGCGGTTGACCTGAACGAAATCGGAGAGCTTGTTGCGACGCACGGTGCCCCGCGTCGTCGAGAACATGACGTCGAGATTGTCCCAGCTCGTTTCATCCTCCGGTAGCGGCATGATGGTGGTGATGCGTTCGCCAGGTTCAAGGGGCAGCATGTTGATGAGCGCCTTGCCACGAGACGTTGGCGTGCCGATCGGCAGGCGCCACACCTTCTCCTTGTAGACGATGCCGCGGGAAGAGAAGAACAGCACCGGCGTGTGGGTATTGGCGACGAAGAGCCGCGTGACGAAGTCCTCGTCACGGGTAGCCATCCCAGACCTGCCCTTTCCACCGCGCCGCTGCGCGCGATAGGTCGTTAGCGGCACGCGCTTGATATAGCCGAGGTGTGAAACGGTGACGACCATGTCTTCCCGGGCGATGAGATCCTCATCGTCCATGTCGGGACCGCCTTCCATGATCTCCGTCCGGCGCGGCGTCCCGAACTCGTCGCGCACCGCGGTGAGTTCGTCCTTGACGATCTGCTGAATGCGAAGGCGCGAGGAGAGGATATCGAGATAGTCGGCGATCTCCGCGCCTATCTTGTTGAGCTCGTCGCCGATCTCGTCGCGACCCAGCGCGGTCAGGCGGTGCAGGCGCAGGTCGAGGATCGCCTTCACCTGCGCTTCCGAAAGCCGGTAGTGCCCCTTGGCCGCGCCCAGATCGGGCTCCACCGCCTCGACCAGGGTAAGGTACGGGGCGATCTCGCCGGTCGGCCACTCGCGGGCGAGCAGGCGGGTGCGCGCCTCTGCCGGGTTCGACGAACCGCGGATGATCGCCACCACCTCGTCGAGGTGTGACACCGCGACGACCAGGCCGAGCAGGATATGCGCGCGGTCGCGGGCCTTGTTGAGCTCGAACTTCGTCCGCCGCGTGATGACCTGTTCGCGGAACTGGAT
>JAEYTV010000187.1 GCA_023433855.1 Pseudomonadota bacterium
GTCGAGCGCCGCATGCAGAGCTTTGACGGGCTGTTCGACGCCTTCATCCGTGAGCTTGAAGGTGCCCCAGTGATGTCCGGCAACAAAGGCGGCATCGCAAAGCAGCATCCCCTCAACCGCTTCTTCAGGATTCTGGTGCTGGGCCTGCATGAACCAGCGCGGCTCGTAGGCTCCGAACGGCAGGTTGGCAAGACGGAAGCCTCCGTGCTTCTCTTTCGCCGCCCGGTAATTGATACCCCGGTGAAAGCCGGTATCACCGACATGGTATATCTTTCCGGCAGGCGTTTCGATGACGAAGGCGGCCCAGAGCGCCATGCGCCTGTCGCCCATGCCGCGCGCTGACCAGTGATGGCAGGGTTCGCAATGAAAGACTGCATCCGGCGCGATCGGCTCCCGGTCGCCCCAGTCCATCACCGTGATCTGCGCGTCGGGCACCTTGTTGCGGATAATCGTGTCATTGCCGAGAGGTGTCACGAAACGCGGCTTGTCACGCCCCTGCAGAACCCACAGGGTTTCGAGATCGAGATGGTCGTAATGGTTGTGGGTGACGATCACGATGTCGATCGGTGGCAGGTCGCCGATGCGGATACCGGGTGGATTGACGCGTTTTGGACCGGCGAAGGAGACGGGGCTTGTGCGCTCGCTCCAGATCGGATCGGTCAAGATGTTCAGGCCGGCGACCTGGATCAGCATCGAGGCGTGGCCGACCATCGTCACCGTCAGGCGGTTTCCGCTGATGCGCGTTTCGGGAACCGCCTGCGGAAACGGGCTTGGAAAGCTGTCCGGCCACGCCACATTGCCGCCACCGAGCTTCCAGCGAACGAGATTGAAAAGTCCGCTCGGCTCCTGGCCATCCGGATTGAAGAAAAGCTTGCCGTCGAAATGATCCGACACGGGGCCCGAATAATAGCTGTTGCCGGCCATGGCGCTCCTTGCAACGAAGCCGCTTGCCAGCGCAAACAACCCGCCGACCCCGGCCCACTTGAGAAATCTGCGACGGTTCATGCACAATCTATAGGTTGCGTCCGCCACGACATCAAGCGGACTGCCATGCAGCACACCTTGACTTTCTGGCGCCTTTCCTGTTTAAGCCGGGCGATCTGCTGACAAGTCACGACTTGGAGCCGCCGACCGGGGCCAACATACCGAGCCCGGAGGTCAACATCCGACAGCGCGTTGCGCCCTCGGGTGCTTTTTGGCTTTGCGTCTTGTTTTTGTCACGGAAAGACCCGACGTTTCCGCCAACCCGGAAGCGAAGAAGGAAGAAGCGATGTTTGAAAACCTCCAGGACCGTCTGGGTTCCATTCTGAATGGACTGACTGGCCGTGGCGCATTGAGCGAGGCGGATGTGTCCGCAGCTCTGCGCGAGGTTCGACGTGCGCTGCTTGAAGCGGACGTGTCGCTCGAGGTCGTCCGCTCCTTTACCGACAAGGTCCGCGAAAAGGCCGTCGGAGCTGAAGTCCTGAAGTCGATCAAGCCCGGCCAGATGGTCGTCAAGATCGTCCATGACGAACTGGTCGAGATGCTGGGCTCGGAAGGTGTCGGCATCAGCTTGGCAGCCGCTGCCCCCGTCGTCATCATGATGGTCGGCCTGCAGGGCTCGGGTAAGACGACGACCACTGGCAAGATCGCCAAGCGGCTCACCGACCGCGACAGGAAAAAGGTGCTGATGGCGTCGCTCGACACGCGCCGCCCGGCAGCCCAGGAACAGCTCCGCCAGTTGGGCGTCCAGACAGGCGTCGACACGCTGCCGATCATCGCCGGTCAGTCGCCGACCGACATCGCCGCCCGCGCCGTGCAGGCTGCCAGGCTCGGCGGCCATGACGTCGTCATTCTCGATACCGCCGGCCGGACCCATATCGACGAACCTCTGATGCAGGAGATGGCGGAGATCAAGCGGAGGTCCAATCCGCACGAGATCCTGCTCGTCGCCGACTCTCTGACCGGTCAGGATGCCGTCAATCTCGCCCGTAATTTCGACGAGCGCGTCGGGATTACCGGCCTCGTTCTGACCCGCATGGACGGTGACGGCCGTGGCGGCGCCGCCCTTTCGATGCGCGCCGTCACCGGCAAGCCGATCAAGCTGATCGGCGTCGGCGAGAAGATGACGGAGATGGAGGAATTCCATCCCCGCCGGATCGCAGACCGCATTCTCGGCATGGGCGACATCGTTTCGCTCGTGGAGAAGGCGGCCGAGAATATCGACGCCGACAAGGCGCGTGCCATGGCCGAGAAGATGGCCAAGGGCAAGTTCGACCTGAACGATCTCGCCGAACAGCTGAAGCAGATGAAGTCGCTTGGCGGCATGGGCGGCATCATGGGAATGATGCCCGGGATGGCCGGCATGAAGGACAAGCTTGCCGCTTCCGGCATGAACGACAAGATGTTCGACCGCCAACTCGCCATCATATCCTCGATGACCAAGGCTGAGCGCGCCAACCCGGATATGCTGAAGCACAGCCGCAAGAAGCGCATCGCCGCCGGCTCCGGCACCGATGCGGCGGAAATCAACAAGCTTCTGAAAATGCACCGCCAGATGTCCGACATGATGAAAATGATGGGCGGCAAGGGCAAGGGCGGCATGATGAAGCAGATGATGGGCGGCCTTGCCTCCATGATGGGACTCGGCGGTCTTGGCGGGATGGGCGGCATGCCCGACCTGTCGAAGCTCGATCCCAAGCAGCTCGAAGCCTTGCAGAAACAGGCGGAAGCCGCTGGCCTGAAGCCGGGCTCCATGCCTGGCCTGCCGAAGGGCATGGGTGGCCTGCCCGGTCTCGGCGGCGGGCTCCCCGGCCTTCCTGGAATGCCCAAGAAGAAGTGATGGAGAAGGTTCGTGGTTGATCCCGAAGTCAAAGCCCGGCTCTCGAGCTACCGCCAGTCGATCGACAACATCGACGCCGCGCTCGTTCACATGCTGGCGGAACGTTTCCGCTGCACCAAGGAAGTGGGCCTCCTGAAAGCCCGGTACGATTTGCCGCCCGCCGACCCGGCGCGCGAGGAATACCAGATCGAACGCCTCCGCCGCCTGGCGCAGGACGCGCATCTCGATCCGGATTTCGCCGAGAAGTTCCTGAACTTCGTCATCAAGGAAGTCATCCGGCACCATGAAGCCATCGCCGCCGAACACGGCGGCACCCAGGAAACTGCATAAACGAGATCGCCTGCAGGCGATCTCCCATAACCCCAAGGAGTAAATAGAAATGTCCCTGAAGATTCGTCTCGCCCGCGGCGGCTCCAAGAAGCGTCCCTATTACCACATCGTCGTTGCCGACGCCCGCAGCCCGCGCGACGGTCGCTTCCTGGAAAAGCTCGGCGCCTGGAACCCGATGCTTGCCAAGGATGATGCCAAGCGCATCGAACTGAACGTCGAGCGTATCCAGGAGTGGATTGCCAAGGGCGCTCAGCCGACGGACCGCGTCCTGCGCTTCCTTGCCGATGCGAATGTTGCAACCCGCGACACTCGCAACAACCCGGAAAAGGCCAAGCCGGGCAAGAAGGCTCAGGAACGTGCTGCCGAGAAGGCCCAGAAGGCTGCCGACGCAGCGGCTGCAGCCGCAGAAGCATAAGCTTACACGATCGATCTGCATGAGGGGTGGCGCGGTGACGCGCCGCCCCTTTTGCTGTTGCTTTTGGCCGCATTACGCTTAAATGAGGCCCGAATTTTTCCAACTGGACAGCCCGCGTGGCCAAGCTCGAAAACCCGGTTCTGATGGCGACGATTGGCGCCGCTCAAGGTTTGCGAGGCGAGGTGCGCGTGCGCTCCTATACCGCCGAACCCGCAGCTCTTGGGGACTACGGCAAGCTCCACAGCGAGGACGGACGCACCTTCGAAGTCCTCGAGCTCCGTGAGGCCAAGAATGTCGTCATCGTGCGTTTTCGGGGGGTCAACGACCGGACGGCCGCAGAGGCGCTGAATGGCCTCGAGCTGTTTATCGACAGAAACAACCTGCCGGACGAAGAGCTTGACGATGACGAGTTTTATTATGCCGATCTCGAGGGCCTCGAAGCGGTCGACCAGGAAGGAAATAGCTACGGCACCGTCAGCGGCGTCTACGACTTCGGCGCGGGCGACCTCCTGGAGTTGAAGGGCCCCGGCCGCCGGCCCACCTTGATCCCCTTCTCCGAAGCCGCCGTTCTGGAAATCGACCTGGAAGATGGCAAGATCCTTATCGACCCGCGGGCAGCGGGCCTGATCGAGGATCCCGACAGCGGTCGTGCCGGAAAGCCACCCGGCAAGGACAAGCGATGACCTTTCGTGCGACTATCCTGACGCTCTATCCGGAGATGTTTCCGGGCCATCTGGCTTATTCGTTGTCCGGCAAGGCGCTTGCAAGGGGTGACTGGTCGCTGGATAGCGTACAGATTCGTGATTTCGCCACCGACCGACACAGGACAGTCGACGACACACCTGCTGGCGGCGGCGCCGGCATGGTGCTTAAGCCCGACATCCTTGCCAAGGCCATCGATCAGGTCTCGAATGACGACAGCCGACCGCGGCTTCTGATGAGCCCGCGCGGAAGGCCGCTCACCCAGGAGAAAGTGCGCCAGCTTGCCACCGGAAGCGGCGTGATCATCGTTTGCGGTCGGTTCGAGGGGGTCGACCAGCGGGTTATCGATGCCCGCGCGCTCGAAGAGGTCTCGGTCGGCGACTACGTGCTGTCAGGCGGAGAGCCGGCGGCCCTGATCTTGCTGGATGCCGTGATCCGCATACTGCCTGGCGTCATGGGCAACGCGCTGTCGGGCACCCATGAGAGTTTCGAGGGCGGACTTCTGGAGCATCCCCAATATACCCGCCCCCAGGTTTTCGAAGGACGTGAGATCCCCGCAGTGCTGACATCAGGCAATCATGGGGCAATCGAGGAGTGGCGCCGCGAACAGGCGCTTCAACTGACACGGTCGCGCCGGCCCGACCTTTTGAAGGATCATTAAAGGTTCCCTGCCCCCTTCGCCGGGGTTCCGGCTCTCATCGGGAAACGATGCGGGATCGTTCATCTGCTGCGCAGGCCGTCCCTCAGCCGGTGACGAAGTAATAGACAGTCAATGCCGCACCCACGGCCACGACGATTGTTCGCATTGCCGTCTGCGGCACGCGACGGGCCATCCAGACACCTGCATAGCCACCCAGAGCGACACCCGGGATCATTACCAGCGCCTGCGGCCATGCCACGACGCCGCCACTGACGAAGATGACGATGGCGACCCCGGCGATCAGGATCGACAAAAGGTTCTTCAGCGCATTCAGGTGATGATAGGTGCCACCGGAGGTGATCCCGAGAACCGCAAGCATCATGATGCCCATGCCCGCACCGAAGAAGCCGCCATAGATCGAGGTCAGAAACTGAGCCAGGATGCTTGCCGGCGAGTTGACGGGACTTTCGGCTTTCGCCTTGGGCTTGAGCCAGGGGCCCGCCGCGAAGATCACCGTCGCCGCGAGCAAGAGCCATGGGACGACCGCGCGGAAGGAGGGGTTGTCGAGCGACAGAAGCAGCAGCGACCCTCCGACGGCTCCCACCACGGAGACCACGGATAAGGCGATGGCGCTGCGCCAGCTCCTCGCGATCTCATCCCGGTAGGCGAGCGTGGACGTCACATAACCGGGAAACTGCGTGATCGATGACGTGGCGTTGGCGGTGATCGGCGGCATTCCGGCGAGCGTCAGGGCGCCGAAGGTGAGAAAGGTACCGCCGCCGGCGATCGCATTGATCGCACCGGCGAGGAATGCCGAGATGAAGAGGAGGAGGATGGTTGCGATGGTCATTATACGCCCGGGCGGCAGTGATGATCAAAAGCCGCGGTTGAGGTCTGGAG
>JAEYTV010000284.1 GCA_023433855.1 Pseudomonadota bacterium
GTCGAGCACCGCCTTCATGTTCCGGTACTGCTCCTTGACAGTCAGCGTGTACGTGGAGCCGGGATAAGCGGCCATCACCTCCTTGGTGATCGACTCGATCAGCGCTTCCTTCGCCTTCAGGCCCGCGTCCTTGAAATCACGAACGATCAGGGAAATGCTTGCCTTTTCCATGGTGCCCGAGACGCCGGTCGGGTGGATGAACCCGTCTCTGCCCCTGGTGCTTTCAGGAGCCTGGTCCTTGGGCAGCCGGTCGATAATCGCACTGGCGATGCGCACGGCATTTTCCATCTTGCCGTAGGCGAAACCTGGGTGAATGGCCACGCCTTTGATGATGATCTCGACAGCATCGGCGGAGAAGGTCTCATCCTCGACCGTGCCAGCCGTTTCCCCATCCAGCGTATAGCCGAAATCAGCTCCAAGCTTGCGGAGGTCGACCTTGTCGACCCCGCGGCCAATCTCCTCATCTGGCGTGAAAAGAAGACGGATGACACCATGCTTGATGTCGGGATTGTTGATGAGGAATTCCGCTGCTGTCATGATCTCCGCGATCCCGGCCTTGTCATCGGCGCCCAGCAGCGTCGTGCCGTCGCTGGTCACGATGTCATGGCCGAACATCTCGGTGAGGATCGGATGTTCGGCAACGCGGATGACCTGGTTCGCGTCGCCGGGAAGCTGGATGTCACCGCCTCGATAGTTACGAACAATCTGCGGCTTCACGTCCGTGCCGGAAAAATCCGGAGCCGTATCCATATGGGCGCAAAAGCAGATAACCGGCACATTGTCTTTGGCGGTGGTCGCTGGAATGGTGGCGTAGACGTAACCGTGCTCATCGAGATGAGCGTCATCGACGCCGATCGATACAAGTTCCTCGACCAGCAAGCGACCGAGATCCCTCTGCTTGTCGGTTGATGGCTGGGTAGGCGAACTGGCGTCCGACTGGGTATCGATGACGACATAACGGAGGAATCGCTCGGTGACGCTGTCGGCCATGATTTGAACTTCCGCAAAACACGTATGGAGCTTGGATTTCTAACGCTCCATGACGCCGGAGGGAATGGGTTCGCAAGAAGATTGTGTCTTCGCCTCGCTTCGCCTTTCGTTGCCCGTCCGGCGTCAGCAGTTCCGGGAATTTTTCTAATGGAGCCGGGACAAGGCGGCCTTCGCCAGGCCGCTTGGGGAATGCCGCCTTGAACGTGCTCAGTTCGCGGGCCGGGTCGCGCCGCCCTTACGTTCCGATTCGTGGGTATGGTGACTGTCGTGCTCGCCACCGCCGCCGGACACCCGGCTTCGCGCTCGACCATCACTGTCGGCTGCTGGCTTCTCTACCTTCAGAGGTGCTTTTGCATTTTCATGGGAGGCTCCAGGTCCGCCTTGCCGGATGCTCGCTGGCGTCTTTTCGGATGTGGACATAGGTCGCTCCTTATCGGTCCTGCTGATAACCTTGATTTGTCGTGTTCACCTTGCTGTTGCCCTGCTGGCCCTGCTTGTCGAAGTTCTTGCTCTGGGGATCTGTCGCCTGCTCTTCACCACTTGCAGCTCTTCCAGGCTCACCTGTCCCCTTAGGGCTTCGATTCTGGTCCGGAACGGGGGGAAGTCTGCTGTTCATCGGATGCTCCTCTCATTTGGCTCCTGTCTGGCTAACAGTCGAAGCGCCGAGCCGTTCCAACTCGTCAGGAACCGCAGCGGCGTTTCAACGTTCGCAACAGCGGATCCGCTTAGCAGGAGGGACGTTTCATGAGCGCATTGACCGGCCAGTCCACAATCGGCATCGACCGGCCAGCAGCTCCGTCCGTCGAGCGCAAGTGGTGGCATACCGCGACGATCTATCAGATCTACCCCCGAAGCTTCTGCGACCTGAACGGAGATGGCATCGGCGACCTGCCGGGCATCACCTCCAAGCTCGATTATCTGAAGAAGCTCGGCATCGACATCATCTGGCTGTCGCCGATCTACAAGTCGCCCATGGACGACAACGGCTACGACATTTCCGACTATCAGGATATCGCCCCGGAATTCGGCACATTGGCCGATTTCGACCACCTCGTTGCCGAAGCCAGACGCCGAGGCATTGGCATCATGCTCGATCTCGTCGTCAATCACACCTCCGACGAACATCCCTGGTTCGTGGAATCGCGGAAGGGGCCGGGAAATGCCTATCGCGATTTCTACATCTGGAGGAAAGCCGCCGCAGACGGGGGACCTCCAAACAGCCTGATGTCCTCGTTCGGCGGCCCGGCGTGGAGTCTCGACACCCAAACTGGCGAATATTATCTGCATATGTTTTCCCGACGCCAGCCGGATCTGAACTGGGAAAATCCCGAGGTTCGCCGGGAAATCTACAAAATGATGAACTGGTGGCTGGAACGGGGGATCGCCGGTTTCCGCATGGACGTCATCGACTATATCGGCAAGCAGGTGGACCAGGAACTCGTCAAGGACGGCCCCCACCTGCACGAATATCTGCAAGAGATGAACAGGGAGACTTTCGGGCACCGCAACATCGTTACCGTGGGAGAATGCTGGAGCGCGACGCCTGGTTCGGCGCTTCTTTACACAGGTCGACACCGCGACGAGCTTTCGATGGTCTTTCAGTTCGAGCATGTTACCCAGCAGTGGGACGAAGTGTATGGGAAATGGCGGGTCAAACCCTTCGACCTCGTGAAACTCAAGGCCATACTCGGCAAGTGGCAATATGCCTTGTCGGATGACGGGTGGAACTCGTTGTTCTGGGGCAATCATGACTTGCCTCGAGCCGTCTCTGCCTATGGGAACGTAGCCGGTTACCATCAGCAGTCAGCCAAGATGCTGGCTACGGTGTTGCACCTCATGAAAGGCACGCCCTTCGTCTATCAGGGTGAAGAGATAGGAATGACCAATGCGCCCTTCAGAGCGATAGAGCAATATCGCGACATCGAAACACTGAACATGCACCGCTTGCATGTGGAAGCGGGCCTCTCCCCTGAGGAGTTCATCAAGGGCGCCAACCAAAGCGCGCGAGATAACGCCCGCACCCCAATGCAATGGAGCTCCGCCCCGTATGGCGGCTTCTCGACGGCTGTTCCCTGGATCGAAGTCAATCCCAACTATGCCACCATCAACGCGGAAGCGGCAATGACCGACGAGCGCTCCATCTGGAACCACTATCGCCGGCTCATAACGCTTCGCAAGACCCATCCGGTGATCGTCTATGGCCTTTACCAGTCCTGGTTGGACCAGCATCCGGACGTCTTCGTGTATTCGCGCACGCTGGGCGAGAACCGGCTGCTCGTGATCGGGAGCTTCTCCGCCAACGAGGTTGCACTTACCCGGCCGAACGAGCTGAAGATGAGCGGACAGTGCCTGATCTCGAATTATGAACCCGTAACGTCCCTCGGAGATGAGATCCACCTCAAGCCCTACGAAGCATTTGCTCTTCTGTGCGATACCCCGATCCCTTCACCCTAAGCAGCCTCAGCGCATTGATCGTTACCAACACCGTGGCCCCCGTATCGGCGAGGATCGCGGGCCAGAGCCCGGTGATGCCGACGACGGTCGTCACCAGGAACACCGCCTTCAGGCCGAGCGCGATGGTGATGTTTTGATGGATATTGCGCATCGTCCTTTTCGACAGCTCGATCAGGGCGCCGATGTCTCCGACGCGACCGTGCAGCACGGCCGCATCCGCCGTCTCCAGGGCCACGTCCGTGGCGCCGCCCATGGCGATGCCGACATCAGCTGCCGCAAGCGCCGGCGCGTCGTTGATGCCGTCACCCACCTTCCCAACCACCAGGCCATCACGCTTCATCTCCTCGACGATCCTCTGCTTATCCTCCGGCATCAGCTCGGCGGAGACCTCGATCCCGAGCTCTTTCCCAATGGCGTTTGCCGTGCGGGCGTTGTCGCCCGTCAGCATCACGGTCCTGAGACCAGCGTCCGACAGGGCCTTTAGGCCCGCCTTCGCGTCAGGGCGCGGTTCGTCGCGCATGGCGACAGCACCGGCAAGAACGCCACCGACGAGCAGCACGGATACCGTCTTTCCTTCGTCGTTGAGGCTGGCGATCCGGCGGGAATGGGCCATCGGCACGGTTACACGCTCGGCGGCGGCTTTGGGCGAGCCGAGGAAAACCTCCTGCCCCTCCACATTCCCGGTTACGCCCTTGCCACCCAGCGCCCTGGCATCGGCAGCAGCAGGGATGTCCAACTTGTCCTCGGCGGCCTTTGAAAGGATCGCAACGGCGAGCGGGTGACTGGAGCCCGTCTCAAGGGCTGCCGCGATGCGAAGCACGTCCTCCGCATTGCGCTCGAAGCCGATTACGTCGGTCACCTGCGGCTTCCCAGCGGTCAACGTACCGGTCTTGTCGAACGCCATGGCCGTCACTTTTCCGACTCGCTCCAGAACGGCGCCGCCCTTCAGCAGGAGGCCGCGGCGGGCGCCGGACGAAAGCGATGCGGCGATCGCGGCCGGCGTGGAGATCACCAGCGCGCAAGGGCAGCCGATCAAGAGGATGGCAAGCCCCTTGTAGATCCATTCGCCCCAGTCCGCCCCGATCAGCAACGGTGGCAGGATGGCGACGATTGCCGCGACGGCGACCACGCCGGGCGTGTAATAACGTGAGAAACGCTCGATGAACCGTTCGGTGGGCGCCTTCTTCTCCTGCGCTTCCTCCACGAGCCGCACGACGCGGGCGATCGTATTGTCGTGTGCGGACGCAGTAACACGCACACGAAGGGCCCCGTCGCCATTGATCGTACCGGCGAAGACGGGAGCGTCGACGGTCTTGGCGACGGGCGTGCTCTCGCCCGTCACCGGCGCCTCGTCGATCGAACTCTCGCCGGCGATGATTACGCCATCGGCCGAGATGCGGTCTCCCGGCCGCACAAGAATGACCGATCCGACCGCGAGGCTTTCCGCCGGAACTTCGCGGGTACGGACACCCACCTCCAGCAGCGCCGTTTTGGGCAGCAGCGCCGTCAGGCTCTGGATGCTTTGCCGCGCCCGCCCGGCTGCAACACCTTCCAGCAGTTCCCCGACGAGGAAGAGGAAGACCACGGCCGCGGCTTCCTCGGATGCATTGATGACCACTGCGCCAACCGCTGCAATTGTCATCAGCATTTCGATGGAGAACGGCGTGCCGGCAATGGCTGCCATGATGGCCCGGCGCGCAATCGGGATCAGACCGATCAGCATGACGGCGGTAAAGATATACGCATCATAAGCCGGCAGGAGATGGCCGATGCCATAGGCAATCACCAGGGCGAGGCCGGTGAAAATGGTCAGACGGCCCTTGGAAGACTCCCACCAGGGTCCTTCCATCCGTTCATGGTGATGGCCATGCAGACGTTCGATCCCGGCTTGATCGTGACCGGAATGATCGTGAGGTGCGTGATTGTGGGCGCCGTCGTGGTGGTCATGACTGCCTTTGTCCCCTGCCGGAGAAACCGACAGCCCAACGCGCGTCGGCTCTTTAACGAGCGCTGTCAGCGGATATCCAAGCCCGGCAACCTTCTTCTCGACAGCGGAAAGATAGCAAGAACCGTCATGCGTCACCGTCATTGTGCCCGAGGCGACCGACACTGACACGTCCTCAACGCCCGGCATGCGGCGCACCGCAGTGTCGATCTTGGTCGCACAACTGGCGCAATCCATTCCGCCAACCTTGTAGCGGATCTGATTTGTCGCTGCCATGTCACTTTCTCCGCTTTCCTAGCGCATCGCCGCGACCTTTCTAGGACCTCTAGCCACTAGAGGTGCAAGAGGAGTTCGTCGAAAAAAATCGCTGGCGGCATGGGCCACATTTCGGTAAGTCTGAACGCAGACAGGGGCGTCCGGCGAAAGTCGGGCTGAGAAGTACCCTTTGAACCTGAACCAGATCATGCTGGCGGAGGGAGTCGTCCGGGCCTTCTTGCACGCTTTGCCCTAACGCCTGCCGCCGCCGTAAGGCGAGACCGCAGATGGAAAATACTCCCGGCCAATTGCTGAGCGCCATGCGCGCCAAAAATCCCCTCGTGCAGAACATCACCAATTTCGTGGCGATGAACATCGCTGCCAACGTGATGCTTGCCGCCGGTGCTTCTCCGGCCATGGTTCACACGAGCGAGGAGTCGGGCGACTTTGCGCGCATTGCCTCCGCGGTGACCATAAATATCGGGACCCTCTCGCCTGATTTCCTCTGCGGCATGAAGGAAGCAGCCAAGGCCGCGAGGGAAGCCAATACGCCCTGGGTTCTGGACCCTGTGGCCCATTTCGCGACTGCCTACCGCCGCAACGCGGTCGCCGAACTCCTGGTCTTGCGGCCGACGATCGTCCGCGGCAACGCCTCCGAGATCATGGCTCTGCTTGGCGTAAATTCCCGCGGACAGGGTGTAGACAGCGGCGACAGCGTCTTGGCCGCGGAAGAAGCCGCACGCGCGCTTGCGGAGCGGAACGCTTGCGTGGTTGCGGTTACCGGCGAGGTGGATTTCGTCACTGACGGCCGCCGTTCGGCGCGTGTGGAAGGCGGGTCGGCGCTGATGCCACGCGTAACGGCTCTCGGCTGCTCGCTCACCTGCCTCGTCGGGGCATATGTGGGCGCCAGCCCGGACAAGGCTTTCGAAGCGACCGTCGCGGCGCTTGCCATGTTCGCGGTTGCCGGCGAGGAGGCTGCGAAAGGATCCCAAGGACCGGGCTCCTTCTCTCCTCTCTTCCTCGATCAATTGGCCGCGCTGACACCCGAGGAGCTTGATGGCAAGGCGCGGGTGACCACGTTATGAAACCCTTCGACCTTTCGGTCTATCTCATCCTGGACCCCGATCTCTGCGAACCTATCGGCATGGTCGAAACCGCCAGGCTCGCCGTCGCAGGCGGCGCGACAATGGTGCAACTGCGCGACAAGCAGGCAACTACGCAACAGCTGATCGAGAGCGGGAGAGCGCTGAAAGCCGTTCTCGCCGGCACCGGCATACCGCTGATCGTCAACGATGACGTGGAGGCGGCGATCGCGATCGGTGCCGATGGCCTGCATGTCGGCCAGAGCGACATGGTGGCGGCAGGAGCGCGTCAGCGCGTCGGTCGCGACATGATCCTCGGCCTTTCGGTTGAAACGGAGGAACTTGCCCGCCGGGTGGATCCTTTCATCGTGGACTATGTCGGAATCGGGCCCGTCTTCGCGACCGCGACCAAACCGGACCACAAGCCGCCGATCGGCTTCGACGGCCTTGCCCGGATCGTCGCCATGGCTCCCGTGCCGGCAGTCGCGATCGGCGGCATCAAGGGGAATCATGTGGCGCCGGCCCTTGCCGCCGGGGCGAAAGGCATCGCCGTTGTATCGGCCATCTGCGGCCAGCCGGATCCCGAGGCCGCTGCCAAGGCCATCGCCGAAGAAATCCGAAAGGCCCGCGTATGACGATCAGGAATGTCCTCTCCATAGCCGGCTCCGACCCATCCGGGGGCGCCGGCATCCAGGCGGACCTCAAGGCGTTTGCTGCCCGCGGCACCTATGGCATGGCCGCCCTGACCGCCCTGACGGCCCAGAACACGCACGGCGTCTCAGGCGTCCACGCCGTGCCGGCCGCGTTTGTCGCAAGTCAGATCGGCGCGATCTTCGAGGATATCCGGGTCGACGCGGTGAAGATCGGCATGATCGCCAATGCGGAAATCGCCGAGGCGGTCGGCGAGGTGTTGCGCCCGTATAGCGACACTGTGCCTATCGTGCTTGACCCGGTGATGATAGCCAAAGGCGGCTCGCCCCTGCTGGCGCCGGACGCCGTTGATGCGGTCAGGCGCAGCTTGATGCCGCTCGCCAGTCTCGTCACGCCCAACCTGCCGGAAGCAGCGGCATTGCTGGGGGAAGCTGCTGCCATCACTCGCGAGGCGATGGCGAAGCAGGCGGGGCGCCTACGGCGCCTTGGCCCGAGAGCCGTGCTGGTCAAGGGCGGTCATCTGGAGGAGGAAGACAGCCCTGACGTTCTGTCCACCGCTTCCGGCCATCAGTGGTTCGAAGGACGCCGCGTCGCCACCAGCAATACCCACGGCACCGGCTGCACGCTCTCAAGCAGCATCGCCGCAGAACTCGCCAAGGGCGCGTCGGTCGAGACAGCTGTGGCGATTGCGAAGGCTTACCTGAGCAATGCGATCGCGGCATCCGACGACCTCAATGTCGGCAGCGGCCATGGCCCGGTTCATCATTACCACGAATGGTGGTGACCGGGACCGGACGTCCTTTTCACGGCAGACGCATGCTGCCAGTCTGTCGGCTGCTCTCGTGCCAGGAGAATGCCTCTTCCAGGAGGTGTGGCGTCTGCCCACCTCGGACGCAGGCACGCCGGAAATAGTCTGTCAGTCGCTCACGGAAATCCGGGTGCGCGCAGTTTCCGATGACCTGTTCGGCCCGCTCCCGCGGCGCGAGCTCACGAAGGTCAGCAAGCCCTTGTTCCGTGACGATGATGTCGACGTCGTGCTCGGTGTGATCGACATGCGGCACCATGGGGACCACCGAAGAGAGCCTTCCCTCCTTGGCGATCGACTTGGTGACGAACACTGAAATATAGGCGTTGCGCGCAAAGTCTCCCGAACCGCCTATGCCGTTCATCATGTGGGTGCCATTCACATGCGTCGAGTTGATGTTGCCGTAGATGTCTACCTCAAGCGCCGTGTTGATGCCGATCACACCAAGCCTGCGTATCACTTCGGGATGGTTGCTGATTTCCTGCGGGCGCAGCACCAGCCTGTCACGATATTTGTGGAACTGGCCGAAGACGCGCTCGGCGCACGATGCTGAAAGCGTGATGGATGAGCCCGAGGCGAAGCTGAGCTTTCCCGCGTCGAAGAGATCGAAAGTGCTGTCCTGCAGCACCTCACTGTACATACGCAGGTGATGGAAAGGGCCATCGGCGAGCCCCCGCAACACAGAGTTGGCGATGGTGCCGATACCGGCCTGTAACGGCTGCAACGTCAGGTCGAGGCGCCCCTTGGCGACTTCTTCCTCGAAAAAGCGGATCAGGTGCCCGGCTATCGCCTGGGTGTCCACATCGGCCGGTTCGACCCTGGAGAAACTGTCCTTCTCGTCGGTAACGACGATCGCCGCAATCTTTTCCGGATCAATAGGCACGTAAGGGAAGCCAACGCGGCTTTCGCATGAAACGACTGGAATTGGCACGCGCGAAGGCCGCTTGGTGGGGATGTAGATGTCATGGAGGCCTTCAAGCTCGACCGGCTGGCTGAGGTTGATCTCCACGATAACCTTTTTCGCCAGGATGGCGAAGCTGGCGGAATTGCCGATCGATGTCGACGGTACGATGCCGCCATCTTCGGTGATCGCTGCCGCCTCGATGACCGCATAGTCGATCGGGCCCAGTTGGTTGGAGCGAAGGTGCTCGACGGTTTCCGACAGATGCTGGTCTATGAACATCACCTCGCCCCGGTTGATCGCGGCGCGCAGCACCGTATCGGCCTGAAACGGGATACGTCGCGACAGCACATGGGCCTCCGTCAGCATCCGGTCGATGTCGTGACCAAGCGATGCACCGGTGATCAGGGTGATCTTGAACGGATCCGTCCGGGCCCTTTCGGCCATGGCTATCGGAACTGCCTTGGCGTCGCCGGCCCGGGTGAAGCCACTCATGCCGATGATCATTCCGTCCTGTATAAGTGCGGCAGCCTGCTGGGGCGTGGAGATGCGGTCGAAGAGCGAGGGGCGGCGAATACGGGTTTCTAGCATGGGAGTCATTCTGGTCATTAAGCGCGATGGACGTCTACGCCATCGGTCTATGCCTCTCATTGACCAACGTCAAATTCGGCATCCTTGGAGGCCCGCGACATTCTGCCGTTTCGCCTTTTCACCATTCCGACCTGCGCCCGCCTGAATCTCGGCATCCGCGGTAGTACTGAGGGCATTTTCGAAACCGGAGGCAAGCAGCCGACAGCCACAAGCAGCGACATCCGCAACTCTTGGCACCGCGCGCCAAGCGGGCTCATGCCGCCCCTATCCTCGATCCCGCTCGTTGCCCCGGGGCGCACAATCGCAGTTGACTTCCTCCTCAATTTGTACATCTGTACAAGAAATATGGTCACACGATAAAGAGCAAGATGCGGCCTAGCGTTCGTGAAAACCTCCTGAGATGCGCGGTGACGCTGTTCTCCCGCAACGGTTACAACGCCGTGTCGCTGCGGGATATCGCCAAGGAAGCCGGCGCTAATGTCGGTAGCTTCACGTACCATTTCGGGTCCAAGGCCAATCTTCTCAAGGAAATCTACGAACGTCATACCAGGCCAATGAACGCGCGGCGCGCGGAGCTGCTCGGAGAGGCGAAACGGATCAGTGATCCGGACGACCGCCTGATGGCCATCGTGAGAGCGTATGTAGTGCCCGCCTTTGTTTCATCCACGGAAGGGGATGGCGGCGGAGCCGAGTTCACGCGGATGCGTGCCGTACTTTCGGCCGAAGGCAATCCTGATGCCCGCACCATCATCGCCGAAGCGTTCGACGAAACGAGCAACGCCTTCATCGAGGCCCTTGTTGACTGCCTTCCGGCCGCACCGCTCGAAGGCATTGTCTGGCGCAGCCACTTCCTCCTTGGCGCGCTCTATTACGCGCTGATCAATCCGGAACGCGTAGCACGCCTGTCCGGCGGGGTGGTCAACGGTGAGGACCGCAACGCCGCCGTCAACCAGATCGTCGAGGCAAGCTATGCCAGCTTCCGTAGTCTTGCGAACGATGCTTCTTCCGAAACATCAATCATGAAAGAAACAAGCTGATGACCGGCCCGAAGCGGCAGAAACCCGATTTCACTCTCCCAGCCGGTAGCTGCGATGCACATTGTCACGTATTCGGCCCCGGCAAGATCTTCCCCTACGCGCCCGGGCGGCGCTACACGCCGGAAGACGCGCCGAAGGAGGCGCTTGCCGAGCTCCACGAGCGCCTCGGTATCCAGCGTGCAGTGTTCGTGCAGGCGAGCTGCCATGGTACCGACAACCGGGCAATGCTCGACGCCATCGCCTGGAGACCGGATCGCTATCGGGGCGTAGCGATCGTCGACGACACTTTCGACGATGCGTCCTTGCAGCGGCTCGATGACGGCGGCGTTCGGGGCGTTCGCTTCAATTTCGTCCGTCATTTGGGTGGGGCGCCTGACAAGGACGTCTTCAAGCGGGTGCTTGACCGCATCAAGGGGCGCGGCTGGCATGTGGTACTTCATCTTGATGCCACTGACATCGTGCCGCTTTCCGAGATGATCCGCAACTTGCCCGTTCCTTTTGTCATCGATCACATGGGCCGGGTGGATACACAGCTCGGCACTGAACAACCGGCCTTTCAGGAACTGCTGGAGCTTGCGCGACACGAACGCTGCTGGATCAAGGTGTCCGGCTCGGAAAGGATCTCGCGTTTTCCCTTCGTTGCGGCGGTGCCGTTCGCTCGGGCGCTCGTGGA
>JAEYTV010000343.1 GCA_023433855.1 Pseudomonadota bacterium
CTCCCATGCGCCGCCGGCGTTTTCTCGATGCCGGCTACCGGCCCATTGCTTTTCCGATCTTCAGGAAAGCACGGGCGCACGGCGCGGCAGTCGACCGGAGATGTCCCGCGCAACCCAGCGGGCGTTACTCCAGCGCCACACTTGCCTGAGTGGTGGTTGTGCACACCCGTTCCCACAAGCAAGCTGCTGGGATGAAATATGGAGGAAGCGGGAGGGGTGGGGATGCAGTTGCGAAAAGATTTTTGCAAAGGGCCGCGCGGGCTGGTGCTCATGTCGGCGGGAACGATAAGGATTCCAATAGTTTGCCTGAATTGTCGCCCAGGAGAAAAATCTCCAGTTGCGAATGAAAGGGCAGGATCTATCCACGCGGACGCGGCAATCTCGAGCACCGTGATTGCCGCGGCGACAAGGAGCGCGGAAGCCTACGACTTACGCCGCCGTTGGCTGCTTTCTTCGCGTTTACCGTCCTGTGTGCGCTCTTTTGATCCCGGTGCGCAAGGCCTGTTGTCGACGGCGCGCTCCAGGATAGGCACGCAGACGTCGAGGTCGTGCGTGGCGAGATGCGAATAGCGCATCGTCATCTGCAGCGTCTGGTGCCCGAGCCACATCTGCACGCGCCTGATATCGACGCCGCCGCGAACCAGGCGGGACGCGCATGTGTGGCGAAGGCAGTGGGGGACCAGTTCCGTGTCGGAGCCGAGGCCGACCGCGCTCTTGGCTTCATGCCAGACGGCGCGGAACTGGTACTGCTTGATCTTGCCGAAGGGGCCGGATTTCTCTCGCTCCATCGACGAAAGCATCTGGCGGACACGCTGCGTCAGCGGCACGGTACGGCTCCTGCCGGACTTGGTCAGCCAGAAGGTCACGGTTCCGTCGTGGATGTCGTTCCAGTGCAGCCCGGTGGCTTCGCCGAGTCGCGCGCCGGTATCGACCAGGAATATGGAGAGCTGCCAGTAATGTTCCGAACGGCTGCGGATCTCCGCAAAAAGCCTCTCTTCTTCCTCGATCTCGAGGAAGCGGATGCGGCCGCTGCGCTCCTTCTGGCGGCGGAATTCGGGAAGGCTGTAGATATCCCCCATCTTGCAAGCCTTACGGAGCAACTTGCTCAGCGCCGCCATCTTGCGGTTGATGGTGGCGTTGCTGTTTCCTCGCTCGCGGAGCGTCCCGATCAGATCGTCCAGCGTCTCCTGGCTGAAGGTGCTGAATCTTTTGTTCAGGAAGATTTCGTCGATCTCGCCGAGAAAGGACTTCACGTTCTCCTTGTGTCTTCCTTCGTCCCACAGGATCGGCCCGTAGGAGGCAAACAACTCGGATATTGTGAAGGCTTCGACTTTCTTGACCAGTCGATTGGCGCCGAATGAATAAGTCAGGCTGCTTGTATTCTTGCTATCCGAGTCAGTGAAATCCTGACCCTGCGCAGAGCCTATCCAGCTTTGCATTTTATTCCCCCAATCCCCCGACCATGCATATGGTGCGAGGCGGCTTGGACGAAGCGTTTTTTTTAACTGGATGTATTTCGGCTGCCAGTTACGCCCCCCGGCGCTCCGATCCTTTCCTTACTGTTGCAAAAATAACACGGCCCGCCTCCGAAAAGGCGGGCCGCTTGGCTATTTCAGACTGCCGGCATGGCCGGATCAGCCGCCGAAGTTCGCCTGCAGGCGGAGGAAGCCGCCAAGCTCGCTACGGTCCCAATCCGGAGCATCGAAATCGTCGTTGAAGTTGTCGACATAGACGATTTCCGGAATGATGTGGAAGTTCGGAACCAGCTCGTAGTCAATGTTGGCTGCGACCGAGAAGTCTTCGAGATCGTCGTAGCCGACTTCGAAGTTGAAGGTTGTCTGCTCGGTGAACTTCCAGGCACCGCCGACCCAGACGGCCCACTCGCCGCCCCAAGGAGCGTAGTAGTTCGGGCTGTCGTCGACAGCGCCACCAAAGAAGTCGTCATCGACCGAAGCCCAAGCGCCCATCACGAAGAGGGAGATGGCATCAGAGGCGTTGAAGTCGACGCGGCCCTTGACAGCGCCTTCACCCCATACGGCGTCGTAACCTGCGACCAAAGACACGCCGCCCCAACCGCCGGTCCAGCCGATACCGCCAACCACGTGCGGGACATAGCTGTCCAGCGTGTAGAGGTTCGGAAGATCGGCAGGAAGAAACTTGCCGAAGCCATAGTACGGAGCGATGTTCGAACCATCACCCGTTTCGAGAGCGACAGCAGCGGTGAAACCGTTGCCACCCGTGAAGGTGTAGGCGATCTGGTGGGTGTCGAACGGACCGTAGGGAACGAGACCGTCGTTCGAGACGCCCGACGAGTAGCCAGTGAAGGTCGAGAACAGCGAGTCAGTACGACCGACGCGGAAACCGCCGAGCTCGATGTAAACATGCTCGGTCTGGACGTTAACCGAAGAATCGGTGAAGCCGCCGTCCCAATAATTCTCTTCACGAGCGACGCTGGTATCCCAGTTGAAGTTGATCGCCGCATAGGTGCGCAGGGTGCCGAGTTCGGTCTCCGTGCGGCTGTCGACACGAAGCTGGAAGCGGGCGCGCTTGTAGTAGGTGTCGTTGTAGTCACCGTACTCGTCGTTAGCGGCATCTTCCTTGTCGTAAACGTTCTCGAGGCCGCTATAGCCGACGCCGATGTCGTAACGGATGTAGCCGGAAACCTTCAAGCAGGTCTCGGTGCCGGGGATGTAGTAGTAGCCGACGCCATACGTGTCGCAGACGCGCACATATTCCATCGGTTCCGGTTCCGCGATCACCACCGCATCGGCGGCGCGCGCACCGGACACTGCGACGAGAGCCGCAGCGGAGCCGAGAAGCAGGCCCTTGATGTTCATTTTCTGACCTCCAGTCTAAAAAAGCGGAGGCCATGTTTTTCGGCGAGGCTAAACTCGAAAAGCCTAGCTATTTCAATAGATTGAACTCAAGAAGGCGAAATCGAGGGGATTCAGCTGCTCCGGAAACCGTCACCATTCACCCCCATATTTCGAGGTGCGGAGGCTCGATTCGACAGCGTTGAAATGCGTCAGACTTCGGCGAGGTCGCCGAGCGCTTCAATCAGCGGCTGGATCTTGTTTTCGTAGCGTTTCCAGCGCTTGACCGACGAGGCGTAGATCGGCTGGCGCACCTGCCAGCGGCTTGGCGTAGTGACCGAGCGCTCGGTTTCATAGAAGCTCAGGCAGGCGTCGTCCCATGGCAGGCCCAGGAAATCGATCAGCCGCCGCGATTCCGCCTCCTGGTCGGCGATCATCGTCTCGTAGTTGCATTCGTAGATGCGGCCGGGCAGCAGTGCGTTCCAATGATTCATCAGGCGCTTGTACTCGCGATAATAGAGGCCAAGCGTATGCAGGTCGGTATTGTAGCCGTGCCGCTCGTTGAAAGTATTGAAGAAACAGGAGATGCAGTTGTCGATCGGATCGCGCGTTGCGTGGATGATTTTCGCATTCGGGAAGAGCAGCGCGATCATTCCAATCAACTGGAAGTTGTGCGGCATCTTGTCGACAATGCGGGCCGATGAAGGGGCTATCCGCCGGACGAAGTCGAGGTAATCCGCCGCCATCGATCGTGCTTCGTCGGCGGTCAAGGCTTGCGGAGGCTTCTGGATGGAGCCGTTCGGTGCTTGTGTGTAGCCGGCCGTTCGCACCACAGTTCCCAGCCTGTTGAGTTCGCCGGCGCCGTGAACGTCAGGATGACTTGCGCAGATCTGCTCGATCAGCGTCGTTCCCGATCGTGGCATTCCGACGATGAAGACCGGGGCCTCGGTGGGATTGCCGAATCCTGTTTTCGACTTCAGCAATTGTTGCGTGAAAGAGGCAATCAGCGTGTCGATCCGGCGGCGGTAAGCTTCGATGTCAAAGCCGTGACCGGCTGCGGTCTTGCTGGCTTGGAATTGATCGATCGCCTCCTCATAACGTCCTAGATCGTTCAGGATTTTTCCTGCCGCGTGATGGAGCGAAATTTGGTCGGGCTGATCAAGGCCGGGTTCTTTAAGCTTCTCCAGAATTGTCCCAAGTTCGACCGGTTCGGCCGAGAATTTTTGGGTGTCCGCCAACGCCCGGTAGGACGCGGCGATACGATATCCTCGCGCGATATTTTCTTTCAGGAGATCGGCGGCTTCCTCCATACGCCCCAATGCAATGAGCGCAGTTGCATGATCGTAGCGTAGCGCGGTGTGGCTTGGCTGAAGTTTGGTTGCTTTCTCGAGAAGCGGCAGAGCGAGTTCGGCCTCCCCCGCCGCGATATGGGATCGTCCCAGCGCACCAAGCGCTGCGACCGAATCGGGCTTTCGCTCCAGCACGTGTTTGAATTGCGCGATCGCATCCTCGTGTTCGCGAGCTTCGCCGTAAACAGCTCCCAGGGTCAGATGGGCGTCGATCGCGTTTGGCTGCAACGCGACGACTTTCTTGAAGAAAACCACGGCCAGACCTACGTCCCCGACGCCGCGCGCAAGGGACCCGGCGAGCTTCAGCGCCTGCACGTTGCGGGGATCGCGCGTCAGTATCGCGACGCAAAGTTTCTCGGCCTGGGAGACCTCACCCCGTTCGTAATGCTCCCGCGCCCGCTGCAGCGCCTCTTCGACACCGTTCCTGGCCGGCGGCGGCCGCATCTTGGACTGCGCTGCGGGTTTCAGGTGTTTTGCAAAGGAGGCTGGCAAGCGGCTCATGGCGGATGGCTACCAACAATAAGGTTCGGAATCCAGTTGGAAAACGGCCGATTCTGTAAGTTCGAAGAGCGAAGCAGGATGGCGGAGAGGATGGGATTCGAACCCACGAGAAGCTTTCACCTCTACGCCCTTAGCAGGGGCGCGCCTTCGACCACTCGGCCACCTCTCCGTCGCCGCGCTGGATAAAGAAAAGCCCCTCCACAATCAATGAGGAATCACAGGAATATACGGGGGACATCGAAAAAACCGCCCTGTGGTCGGCGGCATAATCCCGATTCGTGTCTTTCCGCTCGGAACAGTTGGTAAAACACAGCCGGCGAATCGTTCCGCATGGCCATTTTCGGCTCGCGCAAGCCCGCATGGTTAATCGAAGCTTTCCGCGGTCCTCCAAATCGTGTCATTTGTGCAACAGCGAGTTCGGATAGCGGTCGGACGGAGGCAAAGGCGGCCAGATCATGGTTGAACCGCGGCGCTCCATCGGTAATGTCGGCCAGGAGAAAGGAGCGCGACGCGCATCTTTTTCATAATTGGGGATGGGGCAGGGAACGCTGTCCTTCAGCAAAAATACCCAGACCCGTTTATTAACTTTTGACTGGAGGTCAGAAAATGAACATCAAGGGCCTGCTTCTCGGCTCCGCTGCGGCTCTCGTCGCAGTGTCCGGTGCGCGCGCCGCCGATGCGGTGGTG
>JAEYTV010000382.1 GCA_023433855.1 Pseudomonadota bacterium
GTATGGCCCTCGACGCCTTGCGGCGCGGAGAACGTGGCGGCCATTCGTCTTGGACCGGCGTTGCCGCCGGCCTCACGCGACCTACCCGGACGGTGGGCCGGAAACAGCCCCGAGGGTTGCCCCTCAACCATCCCTATTCGGTCTTGCTCCCGGTGGGGTTTGCCCTGCCGCTCCTGTTGCCAGTCGCGCGGTGGGCTCTTACCCCACCCTTTCACCCTTGCCGCGGAAAATCCGTGGCGGTTTGCTTTCTGTGGCACTTTCCCTGGGGTTGCCCCCGCCGGCCGTTAGCCGGCACCGTGTCTCCATGGAGCCCGGACTTTCCTCACCCGCAGCCTTTCGACTTTCGCTGGTGTGGCCGCCCGGCCGGCTGGCAGTGCGTATAAAGGCGTTCGCGCAGGTAAACGCAAGAGGCGATCAGACGCCCTTGTAGTCTTCGCTGTTCGCCCACAGCCAGCTGAGCGAATCCACGATGCGGCGCTTCACCTTGAGGCAGTAATCCCGCGAAATCGGATTCATACGCTTGGCGGCGTGGCCGGCATTGTATTTCAGGATCGTGCCGCACGTGGTGCCGTTGCCGAGCTTCTGCGCCTGGCCGAGGTATTTCATGCCGAACTCGATGTTCGTCTCCGGATCGAACAGTCCAGTCACCGAACCGGAATAGCCCATCAGCTTCGCCGTCGCCGGCTTGATCTGCATCAGGCCGACCTCGCCGGCCTTGCCGCGCGAATCCGGACGGTAATTGCTCTCCACACTGATGACCGCGTGGGCGAGTTGGATGGAGACGCCGTTCAGCGCCGCGTGGCGTTCGATGATGGACGTGTAGGGCTTGTCGTTCACGTCCTTCTTGTAGGCCTGCACGGCATGGGAAACTTCCTCGTCGGTCAGGCCACGCCCGATGCTCGGATCTTGCTTGCTCTTGTCTTCCGATACGCCCTCGTCGGCGGGTTTTACGGCGATCGTCTCGTCAGGCTTTATCGCAACCGCGGCAAGCTGCGGCTTGTCTTCCTGTGCGTTTGCGGCAAACGACATCACCCCGGCAGCGAGCGCTGCCGCTAAAACGGTCAGTATTTTCATGAGTCCCTTTGGTCATCCGGCCCGTACGCAAAGACGCTGCGCACGAGAGTTATCGTTCAAGCCGGAGTTGCGGATTCAGGGTCCCCGGCGGTGCATCGGCGACGGCGTGCAAGGGAACCGTGGGGCAAAAGAGGCCGTACAAGTCACATTGAGTTACAGCTTGTAACCAACTGTTCATCACCGCTTGCGGGCAAGAGCGGGTTCAGCCGGCTTCGGCAGGCAGCGCCTGCAGCAGACGGCGAAGCGTATCGACCGTCGAGCGATCGGCAAGGCCATCGACCCGGCGCGGACGGAAATGCCGCTGAAATGCAGCAACCACAACGCCTGTAGCCTCGCCGTAGCGGCCGGTTATGTCGATGCCGTAACCGTAGAGCGACAGCATAGACTGGAGTTCTTCCACCGCAGCGCCCTCTTCGCCAGGCGCGAGGACTGGCTTGCCGCCGGCGCGGGCCGGCGCGACAAAATGGCCGACGCCTGCCTCGGCGAGTTGCCGCCAGGGAAACTTCTCGCCGGGATCGACTTTGCGGCCGACCGCCACGTCCGAGTGTGCAAGCACGCGTTGCGGCAGGATGGCATGGCGGGCGATGATCCCCCGGCAAAGTTCGATGACCGCAGCGACCTGGCTGCGCGGAAAACCGCGATAGCCGAACTCGTGCCCGGGATTGACGATCTCTATGCCCAGAGAGTGCGAGTTCACGTCGGTGACGCCGCGCCAGAAGCTCTTGCCGGCATGCCAGGCGCGGTCGCTCTCGCGCACCATCTGCACGATGCGCCCATCCTCGTGGACAAGATAGTGCGAGGAGACCTGCGATTCCGGCGCGCAAAGCCACGCTTCCGCGCCCTCCCCCGTCCGCATGCCGGTATAGTGGAGGATGATCGTATCCGGATCCGAAACGCCGATGCGCGGCCCGAAATTGGGCGAGACCCTCACCTCCGCCCCGGCATGGTCGGGCGAGAAGCCGCTCATATCACCTTCAGCCCGCGCTCGATCATCTCGTAGGCGGCATTGATCGCGGCGATCCTGGTCGTGGCGATCTTGATGAACTCCTCCGGCAGGCCGCGCGCGAGCAGCTTGTCGGGATGGTTGGCGGCGACCAGCTTGCGGTAGCGCTTCTTGACCTCGTCGAACGACGTGCCCCGTTCGACGCCGAGGATCAGCCAGGGGTCGGCGTCGCCGAGATGGGCGTGACGCGCCAGGATGCTCTGGTAGTGGCTTTCCTCGATACGAAAGATTTGCGCGACGCGGTGAAGGAAACGGCCCTCACGTTCGTGCAGGAGCCCGTCGGCCTTGGCGATGTGGAAGAGCCCGTCGAGTATATCCTCGAGGACATCGCAGTTCCGGTGGCCTGAGCCACAGAGGCCAGCCATGCGTTCGGCGTAGGCCTCGAAGCCGGCGACATCCTTCTTGGCGAGGTCGTAGAGCCGCGCCACGTTCTGCCTCTCGGCGAACGGTATCTCGAAAATCTGCTGGAAGGCGCGGATCTCGTCATGGGTGACGATGCCGTCGGCCTTGGCCATCTTGGCCGAAAGCGCGATCATGGCGACGGAGAAGGCGACGCGGCGGCGCAGTTCCGGATCGCCGCCGAATATGGTGCGCACCGCTTCGACGACACCGCCCACGCCGGACGCCGCAGAAGCCGTCACCCGTTTCACGAATTGCCAGATCGACATGCCGCTTCCTTAAGGTGAAACGGGCGATTTGGCGAGGGATCGGGTTGCGGCAAAGCGCCGTTCGGGGCGGCTCACGAGTCTCGGGGCAGATCTTGAACCTGCCGGAGCCAATTGGGCGCCGGCAGGCGTGAAAAAAGCCGGTCGAACCGGCTTTTCTCGTCGTATCGGAACCAACCCTTACTGGGCAGGGGCGGCCGGATCAGCCGGAGCGGGCTCAGTGGCCGGCGGGGTCGCCGGAGCAGGTGCCGGCTCGGTCGTCGTGGCGTCCGGAACACCCTGGGTCGTGGTGCCGTCGGTCGAGTCACTGCAAGCGGCTACGCTCAACAGAGCCAAGGCCGATACAGAAGCGAGAACAAGCTTTTTCATTGAGACATCTCCTTCATGTCACGCCCCCAGCAAGGCGGGCGTCCGAGGGAGAAATGACTTTTGCGTGATTGCGTTTCTTCACATAGCATTACATCGGGTAACATTCCGTCAGATCATCGACAGAATCCTTAGAGACTCGCGGCCGCGCGCGCGGCCTGATCATACTGGCCCGACAGCGCCCGCATCAGGGAGGCGACGTGGCTCATGTCCTGTTCGTCGAGGGCAAGGCCCTTCACGCTCGCGGAGAGGAGTTGCTCGCGCACTTCGCGGTAGCGGCGACAGGCCTCGGCACCGGCCTTGGTGACTTTCACCGTCTTTTCCTTGCCGCGCCGGCCAGTGGAGATCAGCTTCAGCCCTTCGAGCTTCTTCAGCGCATAGGCGACGATATGCGTGTCCTCGACGTTGAACATCATGCAGATGTCGGCGAGCGTTTTTTCGCGGTCGCGGTGGTTGGCGGCGTGGAGGACGAGCACGTCGATCGCCGCCAAGCCAGGCACGCCCGATGCGCTCATGCAACGCACCATCCATCGCTGGAAGGCATTGGACAGCACAGTCAGCGCGAACTCAACTTCCGACAGAGCCGGGATGGCGCCGTCGGCGAGATGGGCCGCCGAGACGACGGGGCCGATGGAAGCGCCGGTTTTGGCCACAGGTAATCCTCACGATTTATCGACAAAACGTTGACGAAATGTCGTCATTCTGGTTTATACGTCACTTCGCAGAAAAATCCAACACGGGTTCGGGAGAACGCTGATGCCGGCGAAGAACTGGGATTTCTGGATCGACCGCGGCGGCACCTTCACCGACGTCATCGGCCGCGACCCCGACGGTGCGCTGCATGCGCGAAAGCTGCTGTCGGAGAACCCGGAGGCCTACCGCGATGCGGCGATCCAGGGTATCCGCGACCTGCTCGGCCTGAAGAGTGGCGATGCGATCCCCGCCGGTTCCGTCGGCGAGATCAAGATGGGCACGACGGTTGCGACCAACGCGCTGCTGGAGCGCAAGGGCGACCGCGTGCTGCTGCTCATCACCAAGGGATTTCGCGATGCATTGCGCATCGCCTACCAGGCACGGCCTGACATCTTCGCCAAGGAGATCATACTGCCGGAGCAGCTTTACGAACGCGTCGTCGAAGTGGACGAGCGCGTGCGGGCCGACGGCACGGTGGAGACGCTGCTCGATATCGAGGCGGTGAAGCCGGCGATCGACCAGGCACGCAAGGACGGTATCGACGCCGTCGCCATCGTCTTCATGCATGCGTGGAAATTCCCGGAGCACGAACAGGCCGTGGCGAAGGTCTGCAAGAAGGCGGGCTTCTCGCAGATTTCCGTCAGCCATGAAGTTTCGCCGCTGGTGAAGCTCGTCGGCCGTGGCGACACGACGGTGGTGGATGCGTATCTATCGCCGATCCTGTCGAGATATGTGCGGCAGGTGGCGGGGGAACTGGGCACCTCGCCCACCTCCCCCTCTCAGGGAGGAGGTCGCGCCGAAGGCGCGGGTGGG
>JAEYTV010000426.1 GCA_023433855.1 Pseudomonadota bacterium
GAGGTGATGAGGTCGTGCCAGACTTCCGGGGCGATGCGTCCGATGCCGAGGCAGCGGAAGCCGGCAACGCCGATCCCGGCAAGAACGGCCAAGCGGCTTCGCCAGTCCTCGATGTGACGGGCTTCGCGCATGAAATCGATAGGCCGGCTGCAGCTCTGCTGCGGAGGAATGCGGGGATCAGCCGCCACCGCAGGCGCGTGCTCACTGTCTACCGCCACGCGATCGATGACGAGGTCGAGCATCAGCTTGATCTCGTGCCCCTGTGCCAGCGAAACCAATGCCTTCAGCCCGTCCTCAACAGACTGGCCGAGTTCAAGATCGGGATCCAGCCGCTCGAAGTCCTTGGTCACGAAGATGCTGGCATTCTTGCCCCGTTCGAACAGCGGAGCCGTCAGGACCGTGTCGAAACCGAGATCCCTTGCATGCGCGAAGACCTCCCCCCATGCCTGCAGGCCGCGCAGCATCAGCGGGTGTACGTAATAGATCTGCGGTGGGACTTGCGAAATCGAGATACCGGAGGCGAATTGCGGACGGGTGTTCATGGATTTGCCTTGCCCTAGAGTTTCCGCATTAACTGAAACAAGCCGAGCGTGGTTCCGCAGAAGTTGTGGTATCAGGGCAATCGGAGCCGCCGGACGTGGCACATGGGCCATGAAGCCGTTGAGGACACACGGCAATCACGGCTCGTGGGCATGGATGAAATTAGTGGGCGCACTCTAGACCGGTCTCCAGTGTCGAAGGAGGGGGCCCTCTCCACCTGTGACCGGATCGGTTATGGGAAGCGGCAGATCGGCGATCTTCTGGATCTGGGCGTCGCTGGCGGCATCGGTCTGGATGTCGGCATGCTGGTCCGGCGGGTAGGCACCCACCACGACGAAGTCACGGCTTGCGTCCATCCGTTTGTGGCCTGTTCCTGCCGGCAGCACGAGGCAGTCACCCGCGTGGACGCTGAGCTCGATTCCGTCCGGGCCGCCGATCAGCAGCCTTGCTCGCCCGCTGGCTACGCCGAGCACTTCATGGGCGCCCGTGTGATAGTGTTGATAATCAAACACGCCGTTGCGCCAGACCCCTTCCCATCCGTGTCGCTGGAAGCGGTCTTCGAACGCGGCAGCTACGTCGCCGTCTATCGCCAATGCGTGTTGATAGATCAGCACTGGCAGGCTCGGATTGTTGGGCACCCAATCGCTCGGTTGCAGGATGATGGCCCGCACGGTCATCTCGGTCTGGGGAACGGCGGCTGTAGCGCCCGTTGCAAGCGTCTTGATGCTATGTTCCATGATCGAGCTCCTTGGAGGTTCCTTTCTGTCCAAGGACAGGGAACGTACCGCCATAGTGGAGGCCACAACCCGGACCGGCCTTTGATGTTCCAGAGGCCGGGCCGGGCTATGAAGGAAGAACGATCCGAACCATCTCCGCCGGGGCCCGGGACGCGGGCGCGCGATGGCGGCGGTGTGCCGCTGACCCACCGGGCCATACGACGACGGACGTCGAACGCCACGACCTGTGCTTATCCCTGCCCAGCCCGATCGCAGCGGATTGGAACGAAGGGTGTTGATTTCGCCGATGCGATTCGGGGTCAGGCAGCGTTGAGTGCCACGGGCAACGATGCGCCTGCCGCCAGCCGCTTCATCGCGGCCATTCCTGCCGCGGGACGCCGGTCGGCTTCAAGGTCAGCAGATCACCGTTTCGGCGATCTTTATACCGAAGCCTTCCAGTCCGACATAGTGTCGCTCGCTGCGGGTATGCAGCTTGATCGAGGTTACACCCAGATCCTTCAGGATCTGCGCGCCGAGACCGATTTCCAGCCATTCGCTTTCCCGCGCCTTGGCTTCGGCATGAGCCTCCTGATCCTGGCGCAGCTTGCGGCCGTGATCCATCTGGCCGACGCCAACCGAGCCTTCTCGCAGATAGATGACCACGCCCCGGCCTTCCTCGGCGATCTTCGTCATGTATTTGTCGATAGCTCTATGGGCGCCGAAGACGTCGCGCGTCACGTTTTCCAGGTGCAGACGGACGGGAATGTCGACGCCGTCGCGGATATCGCCGAAAATAACAGCCACATGCTGCATCGGGTCCCAGGGGAGGGAATAGGCATGCGCCCTGGCCGGGCCGTGCGATGTTTCTATGTCGAAGGCGGATTGCAGTTCGATCAGGGTCTCCTTGCGCTGCCGGTAGGCGATGAGGTCGGCCACCGACACCTGCTTGAGGCCGTGCCTGACGGCGAAGTCGGCCACCTGCTGTCCGCGCATGACCGTCCCGTCGTCGTTGACCAGTTCGCAGATGACGCCGACGGGCGGAAGATCTGCCAGCCTGCACAGGTCTACGGCCGCTTCCGTATGGCCCGACCGCATCAGTACGCCGCCTTCACGGGCGATGAGTGGAAAAATATGTCCCGGTCTGACGAAGTCCGCAGGGCCGACGTTGGGGTTTGCAAGATTGCGCACGGTCAGCGTCCGGTCCTCGGCGGAGATGCCGGTTGTCGTGCCGTGCTTGAAGTCAACCGTTACCGTGAAGGCAGTCGTGTGGGCGCTGTCGTTTTCCGCGACCATCGCGCTGAGGTTCAATCTCTTGGCCTCCTCGCGAGGCATGGGAGCGCAGACGATGCCGGAGGTATGGCGAACGATGAATGCCATCTTGTCCGGGGTACAATGGACGGCTGCGACGATGAGGTCACCCTCGTTTTCACGATCGTCGTCATCCGTGACCACTACGATTTCACCGGCTTCGAAGGCGCGGATGGCGTCCACGACGCGTTTCTGGTTATAAGCCATGGCTGTTCCTAACGGGTTCGGCCGGTCTGCGCCCGGTCACGAAGATAATGGTCGGCGATTGCGCAGGCGACCATCGCCTCGCCGATGGGTACGGCACGGATGCCCACGCACGGATCGTGACGTCCTTTGGTCCGTACCTCGACATTGTTGCCGTCTGCGTCGATCGACTGGCGTTCGGTGAGAATGGATGAAGTGGGTTTGATTGCGAAGCGCGCGACGACGGCTTCGCCGGTCGAGATGCCTCCGAGGATTCCACCCGCATGGTTGGAAAGGAAGATCGGCTTGCCGTCATTGCCCATCCGCATCTCGTCGGCGTTTTCCTCACCGGAAAGTTCCGCTGCGGCAAAGCCGTCGCCGATCTCCACGCCCTTCACGGCATTGATGGACATAAGCAGGCTGGCGATATCCTGATCCAGCTTGCCGTAGACTGGCGCCCCGATACCGGCCGGTACCCCTTCGGCGACCACTTCGACCACCGCGCCGATGGATGAGCCGGCCTTCCTTACGGTGTCCAGGTAGTCTTCCCAAACGGGAACCGTTGCCGGGTCGGGGCAGAAGAATGGGTTCTGGTCCACCTGGGCCCAGTCCCAGTTGCGCCGATCGATCTTATGCTTGCCGATCTGGATGAGGGCCGCACGAACATTTAATCCGGGAACGACTTTCCTGGCGAGCGCTCCTGCGGCAACGCGCGCGGCCGTCTCACGCGCCGAGGACCGACCACCGCCGCGGTAGTCGCGAATGCCGTATTTGACGTCATAGGTATAATCCGCATGCCCCGGCCGATAGCGGTGGGCGATCTCGCCGTAGTCTTTGGAACGCTGGTCCGTGTTTTCGATCAGCATCGAGATGGGCGTTCCGGTCGAGATCATCGTCACGCCGTCCGGATCCATCATCACGCCGGAGAGCACCTTGACGATGTCGTCCTCGCGCCGCTGGGTGACGAACCGGCTTTGGCCCGGTTTTCGCTTGTCCATCCACGTCTGGATCTCCGCCTGGGTGAACCGGATGCCGGGGGGGCACCCGTCCACGACGCAGCCGAGTGCGGGTCCGTGGCTTTCGCCCCAGGTGGTGACGCGGAAAAGGTGGCCGAACGTGTTATGCGACATGACGAAGAAACCCGATCCGAGGGAAGAACCGGACGTTGTTCCCTGAGGCGGTCGTCATATGGAAAAGCCTGCCGGGCGACAAGTGCTTCTTCTGTGAACACAGCCTGCGATATCGCGAAACGCGCCCTTCAGGCGGCCGCTCGATGCCAGCCGCGGCCGGCCGATCGCGTGAAATCCTCGAAAGAGAGAGGGCGGGCGAAGGCATAACCCTGCAGCAGGTCGCATCCCCAGTCCCGCAGCAGGGCGGCATGTTGCATCGTCTCCACGCCTTCCGCGACGGTTTCGACCCCGAGCGACCGGGCAATGTCGATGATGGAACGCACCAGGGCACGTTCTTGCGGCGAACCGACGATCGGCATCACCAACTGCCGGTCGATCTTCAGGCGCTTCGGTTTCAGCTTGAGCAGACTGACGATCGATGTGTGTCCGGTCCCGAAGTCATCGATTTCGATGTCGATCCCGAGCTCTTTTATCCGCTCCAGATTGGCTGCAGCCACGTCGTCGCTTTCGTCGAGAAATATTGACTCCACCAGTTCGAAGGAGATTTCTCCGGGACTGATCTGCAAACCCTCCAGCGCGCCGATCAGGTTGTCGTCATGCAGCCTTTTGGCCGAGACGTTGACGGAGACACGCGGCATCCGCACGCCCAGCGAGGCCCACCGCATCTTGTCCTTCAACACGTTCTCCAGCACCATCTGGTCCAGCACGGCAGAGACATTCAGGTCCTCCGCGATTTTCAGGAACCGGTCGGGTGCGAGCACTCCTTGATGGGGATGGTTCCAGCGGATGAGCGCTTCGACCCCGGCGAAGGCATGGCTGCGCGCGTCGAATTGCGGCTGGTACCAGGCGGTAAATTCATGGTTGTCGATACCCGCGAGCAATTCGTCGGCGGTTCGCTTGTGGCTGACGATTTCCGCCTGCAGGTTCGGGGTGAAGAACTCGTAGCGATTCCGGCCAAGGCTCTTGGCGCGGTAGAGGGCGATATCGGCGTTGATCAGGGTGCGTCGCGCATCGATGTTCATTCCGCTTGCCCGGGCTATCCCGATCGAAACCCCGCAGCGACAGGAAAAACCCTCGAAGTCCACGGCCTGGTGGAATTCGGCCACGATCGACTGTGCAAGTTCTGCAATCTCGTCCCGGCCTGAGTTGCCGAGGGAGAGGATCACGAATTCATCACCTCCGATCCGCGCGACGACGTCTGAGGCACCGACATTGCGCGACAGGATCCGGGAGGCGTGCACCAGCATGGCGTCGCCGGCTGCATGGCCAAGCGTGTCGTTTATCTGCTTGAAGCGGTCAAGATCGAGATGCAGGACGGTGAAGTGCTGTCTCTCGTGGCGGCTTGCCTGCGATATCCGGTCAAGTTCGAGGTCGAGCTTGCGGCGATTGGCAAGCAGCGTCAGGGGATCATGCAGCGAATTGTGCTCGATCCGGCTCTTGGCGAGTTCCAGCTCGACATTTTTTGCGTCCGCTTCTTCCTTGGCGAGCTTGAGTTCCTCGGCCAGCACCGCGTCCTGGGTGATGTCGAAGGCAATCCCCACGACCTTCTGAGCCCCGCTGCGGGTGGTATGCAGCTTGCCGATCGAACGGATATATCGGATGGAGCCGTCCGCCATGGGCACGCGAACAACAAGGCTGTCGGGCCGGAAGGATCCCTGGGCGTGAAAGGAGGATTGCCTTGCCGCCTCGCGATCGTCGGGATGAAGGAGGCTGAGCCAGTGTTCGGCGTGCACGACGCCATCCGTGAAGGGAATCCCATGCAACTGGCACATCCGCGCGTCCCAGATCTCGACATGGGTCTGCGGGTTGGCCTCCCATATGCCGCAGTTGGACGAAGCAAGCGCGAGGTCGAGCTTGGTGGAGAGTTCCTCTAATTCCTGTTCGCTGTTCGACAATTCGTCAAGCGCCAGCTCTAGTTCGGCATTCTTGATTTCCGTGTTGTCCCTGGCGTCTCTCAATGTCTGAGCCATGACCATGTCGGCGGTGACATCCCAGACGATACCGGTGGTTCGCCGGCTTCCGTCGGCATTGGGATAGCTGGCGCCCGCGGATCTGAGGTATCGCTGCGCGCCATCCGGCAACTGGACGCGGTACACCTCGCTGCACGGTGAACTGCTGCCGATGCACTGATGAAAATGGTTCTCGGCAGCCGCTCGGTCCTCCGGATAGATGGACTCGATCCAGGTGGTACCGCTGTTCTGATCTTGGGTGCTGTTGCAACCATGCAGCCTGGCAGCGCGAGTATCCCAGAAAAGGATGTGCTCGTCCCCGGTAACCTCCCATATGCCGATGTTGGAGGCCTCCATTGCCAGGTTGAAACGCTGCGAAAGGTCTCGCAGCTTCAGCTCGCGTGCCTTCAGCGCCGCGATATTTCTGTTGCGCTCGGTGATCAGCGAGGTGGCGGCGAAGATTGGCACGATCACCGACAATGCGGCGAGGGTTATGGCCAGGCGGAAATTTCTCTGATTCGCTGGCGTTGATTCCCATCCCGATCGTGGGACCGCCAGCAGCGTCCAGTTTGCGACGTCCACAGG
>JAEYTV010000444.1 GCA_023433855.1 Pseudomonadota bacterium
GTGATAAGGCGGCTCTGGAGCTGGCGGTGGCTTAAGAGAGGGCCACGGATGGTTGAACAACCGGCCCGCCCTCTGATTACCACGCCACCACCTCTTGCCTGTATCGCCCGACCTCTTCCAGCAACCAGGCCCGGAACACAGCCACCGGGCGGAAATCGGCCTTGCTCCTCGGGGCCACCGCATAATAGGCGCTGGGGCTTCTCACCTGATGCGGATAAGCCTCCACCAACTGGCCGGCGGCCAACTCGGAATCAATGAGGAACAGCGGCATCAGCGCTACTCCCAGACCGGCGATGCACGCCTGCGCAACACTGCCGAATTGTTCGAACCGCATGCCTTGCGCAGATATGCCGGTAACGCCGAGACTTTCGAACCAGTGCGACCATGCGCCGGGTCGGGAAGCCATGTGCAGAAGCGGCAGGCGCAGCAGGTCCTCAGCGCCTGTGATCGAGTGATGCTTGAGGAAGCCGGGCGAGCAGACCGGCGCCACCATCTCCTCCATCAGGAAGGTGCATTCGGCACCCGGCCAATCCGGCCCCTTTTCACCCACCGGCCCGATATGAATGGCCATATCGATACCGTCGCGGTCGAACTCGAAGACGCCGATGCGGGTGGCGAAGTTGATGGTAATCTCGGGGTGCCGTGCGACGAAACCGGGAATGCGGGGCATCAGCCAGCGGGTGCCGAAAGTCGGCAGGATGGCCAGGTTCAGTTGGTCACTATGCCGTTTGGTCATGACTTGAAGGGAGGCGGACCGTATCTGTTGCAGCGCGCTTGCAACCGCCTTCGCATAGTCTACGCCGCCGGGGGTCAGCATCACGCCCCTCGGGGTCCGGTCGAAAAGCAGAATGCCAAGTTGCTCTTCAAGCCCGGAGACTTGCCTGCTGATCGCACCCTGGGTCAGCGACAGCTCTTCTGCCGCAGCAGAGAAGCTGCCGAGCCTTGCGACGGAATCGAACGCGGCCAGCGCCGATGTGGAGGGAAGGAGCTTGCGGCTGAGGTTCACCATAGGGTTATTACTATACGTCATGGCAGCTTGAGTAAACGATACTTGAAACCATCGCGGAGCCTACGATAATTCGCCCCACACGCAACCGGAGGCAGAACCTTGGCATTTTCCTGGAACGATCCCTTTCTTCTCGATGACCAGCTGACCGAAGACGAGCGGATGATCCGTGACTCGGCTGCCGCCTTCGCCAAGGCGGAGCTCCTGCCGAGGGTCCAGGAAGCCTATCTGGGGGAAACGACCGAGCCCGAATTGTTCAAGCTGATGGGGCAGACGGGCCTGCTGGGCGTGACACTTCCGGAAGAATACGGCGCGGCCAACGCCTCCTACGTCGCCTATGGCCTCGTCGCCCGCGAGATCGAGCGCATCGATTCGGGCTATCGTTCGATGATGAGCGTCCAATCCTCGCTGGTCATCTACCCGATCTATGCCTATGGCTCGGACGAGCAGAAGAAGAAGTACCTGCCCGGGCTCGTCTCCGGCGATTTGATCGGCTGCTTTGGGCTGACCGAGCCGGATGCCGGCTCTGATCCGGGTGGCATGAAGACCCGCGCCGAAAAGATCGAGGGCGGCTATCGTCTGCGCGGCTCCAAGATGTGGATTTCCAACGCCCCCATCGCCGACGTCTTCGTCGTCTGGGCGAAGTCGGAGGCCCATAACAACGAAATCCGCGGGTTCGTGCTGGACAAGGGCATGAAGGGCCTTTCGGCACCGAAGATCGGCGGCAAGCTTTCGCTACGAGCCTCGATCACCGGCGAAATCGTCCTCGATGGCGTGGAAGTCGGCGAAGATGCGCTTCTGCCGAACGTTTCAGGCCTCAAGGGTCCCTTCGGCTGCCTCAACCGCGCCCGCTACGGCATTTCCTGGGGCGTTATGGGCGCGGCGGAAGACTGCTGGTTCCGGGCCCGCCAGTATGGTCTCGACAGAAAGCAGTTTGGCAAGCCGCTCGCCGGCATGCAGCTCTACCAGAAGAAGCTCGCCGACATGCAGACCGAGATCGCGCTGGGCCTGCAGGGCTCGCTGCGTGTCGGCCAGTTGATGGACCAGCACAAGATGGCGCCGGAAATGATCTCCATCGTCAAGCGCAACAACTGCGGCAAGGCGCTCGACATCGCTCGCCAGGCCCGTGACATGCACGGCGGCAACGGCATTCAGATCGAGTTCCACGTCATGCGCCACGCGCAGAACCTGGAAACCGTCAACACCTATGAAGGTACCCACGACGTGCACGCGCTGATCCTGGGCCGGGCCCAGACCGGCATCCAGGCTTTCTTCTGATCCGCCTTTCAACCCGTTCAGGACGATCGGCCCGGCAAACCATAGGTCGCCGGGCCCTTTCCTCGGGTCTCTCGTCCGGGTCTCATGTTCGGGTTCAGGCATGTGTCCTGCGGTAAGCTGCTGCGGTAAGCCAGACGGCCGACAGCAGGAAATAGAACGCGCCGAAACCGGCGTAAGGCGTGATATCCAGGATCGTCGGCAAAGCTGAACCGATCGATCGGCTGATCATGAAGCCGCCGGCAAGCGCGGATTGCGCGCCGCTGAGGATCATCACCCATTGGGCGCCGTAGGCACTCCAGCGTCTTGCTCCGGTCACGAGTTGCAGCAGCCCGGAGAGTATGGCCCAAACTCCGAAAACCGTCAGGACCGGGTGCATGCCGTTGCGAATTGCGACGGCTACAACGAGCGCAGTGATCACGCTGATCGCAGCATTGAGCGCCTGAGAGGGGTTGGTTGCCAAGCCGCCGTTGACGCGGGCGTCGACCAGATTGGCAAGGGCATCCCACAAGGGGTAGATGACCAAGAGAAACATAACAAATACAGGCTGCGCGCTGAAGTGAATGGCGGCGGCAATCCAGCCGATCGAGAATGCGGCACGCACGAAGTAATACGATTGCAACCAGTTGGGTTGCCGAGAGGATTGAACGGGCATGAAAAAGCTCCTTGACGTTACCTATCTACTAGTAGGTGGACGAGCCCGGTCGTGCAAATCACTCTTGCAACACCTGGATGTGAGAAGCGGTGACTGGTGGAGCCTTGACATGCAACCTACCAGAAGGTAGGCCGAACCATGGAATCAATGACTTCGACCGCTGGGAAAATTCTCGACATCGCCCAGCCTCTCATTGTGAGGGGGGGCTACAACGGCTTCAGTTATGCCGACATCTCAGCCGCGATCGGCATCAGGAAGGCGAGCATTCACCATCACTTCCCGACGAAGGCCGAATTGGTTTCCGTCTTGGTGGATCGCTATAAGCAGCAGACGGCCGAGGCTCTCAAGGCGCTTGAAGAACATGTTCCGGGTCCCGCCGACCAGTTGCAGGCTTATCTGGATTATTGGCAGACATGCATCCTGGACGGTTCGCTTCCCTTTTGTGTCTGCGCCATGCTCGCGAGCGAGATCGAGATGCTGCCCGATCCGGTCGCATCACGGGTTCGCTCCCACTTCCAGGGACTTGCCGCTTGGCTCACATCGGTCCTGCGGGCGGGGGACGATCAGGAGGTGTTCCGGCTTGACCGGCCAGCGGAAGAGGAGGCGCACATGCTGATGGCCTCCGTTCATGGGGCAATGTTGTCTGCAAGGGCCCTGGCGGACCCGCGGCTGTTTTCCATGATCATGGCCCCTCACCTTTCGAGGCTGCGGTCACAGGATTCCTTATGCGGCCAAAGCGACGCAATGTCATTGGCGCAGTCACGGTGATTGTTGCCGAGCTTCCGGCGATCCCATTCGCTTTATTCCCTCACGCGCCGTTGATTGTCAGCGTCAGATAACTTACCTCAGGCACCGGAGTTCTCCGCGCACCTGCCGGTAGCAGCAAGAGCACCTTTGGGGTGTCCTTGGCCCGTCGCCGCGCTTTTCCAAACTGAAAGTGGATCCCATGCAGACCTATCCAGACGTCAAGCTCTTCATCAACGGCGAGTGGCGCGATGCCATCGGCGGCGAGACCATTCCGGTCATCGATCCGGCCACCGAAGAGGTGATCGGCAAGATCGCCCATGCACGCAGTGCCGATCTCGATCTGGCGCTCGAAGCCGCAGACAAGGGTTTCAAGGTATGGCGCGACACGTCCGCTTTCGAACGTTCCAAGCTGATGCGCAAGGCGGCTGATCTCATGCGTTCGCGCGTCGATGCGATCGCCTACATGATGACCCGCGAACAGGGCAAGCCGCTTGCCCAGTCGAAGATGGAAGTGATGGGTGCCGCCGACACCATCGACTGGTTTGCCGAAGAAGCGCGCCGCACCTACGGCCAGATCATCCCCGCGCGGTTCGGCGGTGTCCAGCAGATGGCGATCAAGACACCGGTGGGTCCGGTGGCCGCCTTCACCCCATGGAATTTTCCGATCAATCAGGTCGTGCGCAAGCTCTCTGCAGCACTCGCCACCGGCTGCTCGATCATTGTCAAGGCGCCTGAGGAGACACCGGCCTCGCCGTCCGAACTGATCCGCGCCTTCATCGATGCGGGTGTTCCCGCTGGCGTCATCAACCTTGTCTACGGCACGCCTGCCGAGATCTCCGAATATCTGATCGCCCACCCCGTCATCCGCAAGATCTCGTTTACCGGTTCCACGCCGGTCGGCAAGCATCTCGCGTCCCTTGCCGGCAAGCACATGAAGCGCGCCACGATGGAACTTGGCGGCCATGCGCCAGTGATGATTTTCGACGATGCAGACATCGAAAAGGCAATCGAAGTCACTGCCATGTCGAAGTTCCGCAATGCCGGCCAGGTCTGCGTCGCGCCCACCCGCTTCCTGGTTCAGGAAGGTGTCGCCGACCGCTTCACCGAGGGCTTCATCAAGGCAGCGCAGGCGCTCAAGGTTGGGAATGGCCTCGACGACGGCGTCACAATGGGCCCGCTTGCCAACGATCGGCGCATCCCGGCAATGGAAGACATGATCCATGACGCCGTCTCCAACGGCGCCGATCTGAAGACTGGCGGCAAGCGTATCGGCAACAAGGGGTATTTCTTCGAGCCTACGGTCCTCGCGGACGTGCCGACCTCCGCTAAGGTGATGAACGAGGAGCCTTTCGGTCCGCTCGCCATCATTAATCGCTTCTCGCACTACGAGGAGGCGATCGCAGAAGCCAACCGTTTGCCCTTCGGCCTCGCTTCCTACGCCTTTACAGGTTCGGTCAAGACTGCTCACGCACTTGGCCGCGAGGTTGAAGCCGGCATGCTGACGATCAATCACAACGGCCTCGCGCTTCCAGAGGTACCCTTCGGCGGCATCAAGGATTCCGGTTACGGCACTGAAGGCGGTTCGGAAGCCGTCGAGGCCTACCTGGAAACCCGGTTCGTTTCGCAGATGAACTAAACCGTTCATCGAGACCGATTTTCGGGACCGGCCGGAGCCATGCTTCGGCCGGTTTTTCTTTTGTCTTGCCCGAACTGCCGGAGTCGACTACCAAAAACAAAGAGTGAACATCCGGACAAAGTCATGAGCTATACCGATGCCGCCCCTCTCCTGAAGGAAATCTTCAATCATGACCGCCTGAGCCATTTCGCCCGGGAGACTGCGGCCATTCATCCTGTCTTCGATGGAGAACGGTTTCTCACTCTTGCCTCCAACGGGCTCGACGATCTCAGCATCATGCAACGGCTGAGGCAGATCGCCATTACGTTCCACGCCGTGCTGCCCGGCGGCTTCGAGAAGAACATCGAGATCCTCCAGACGTTGGCTCCGCGCATAAACCATGGCTTCGCCTCGATCGCGCTGCCGGAGTATGTGGCGCTCTATGGCCAGGATCACTTCGATCTCTCGATGGAAGCATTGGCTTATTTCACACGCTTCGGCTCGTCCGAATTTGCTGTCCGGCATTTTCTCGCGACGGACCTCGCCCGCACGCTGGACGTGATGCAGCGCTGGTCGCGAGACGAGAACGAACATGTACGGCGGCTTTCGAGCGAAGGCTGCCGGCCCCGCTTGCCCTGGTCATTCCAGCTTAGGCAACTGATCGCCGACCCCTCACCGGTCGGGCCGATTTTGGAGAACCTGAAAAGCGACCCCAGCCTCTACGTCCGCAAGTCTGTCGCCAATCACCTTAACGACATAACCAAGGACCACCCCGAATGGGTGCTTGGGACACTCGACCGCTGGGACCGGAGTGATCCCCATACGGCATGGATCACGAGGCAGGCGCTGCGCACGCTCGTGAAGAAGGGAGACCCCCGCGCATTGCACCTCCTCGGCGCTGGCCAGAAGCCGGAGGTACGGGTGACGGAATTTTCGGTGGCTCCGTCATCGCTTGGGCTCGGCGGCGCGGTGAGGATTGAGGCGAGGCTGATCTCGACATGCGCCGTCCCGCAGAAGCTTATCATCGACTACGCCGTTCATTACGTGAAGAAAGCCGGAGGCACGTCGAGAAAGGTCTTCAAGTGGAAGGAAATCACCCTTGAGCCCAACATGCCCCTTGACCTTGCCATCAACCGTGCGATCCGCAATTTCACCACCCGGATCCATTATCCGGGACGACATGAGGTGGAACTGATCGTTAACGGCGAGGTGCTGGCGACAGGCGCTTTTGAACTCCTCGCCCAGGTGGTCGAGCCGACATGAACGAAGGGCGTGTTCGTTAGCCCCAGAAGGAAAACGTCCCACCGGCCGGTAGCAGAACTGCAATCTCGGGCTACTTTCGCTTTTCGCCTCTTGCGTCGGGCTTCTTCTTGAACGGCTTGTCGCCGAACGGCCGTCCTCCGGAAGGCTTGTCCGCGGCTTTCTTGGAAAACCCGCCCTTTGGCTTGGGCGCGCCCCAGACCTCGTCGTCGATACGACGCTCGTCCCGAACCCTGTCGCCCTTCTCGCTGGCGACCTTGCCCTTTGGTTTCCAGTCCTTGCGCGGCGCGTCGTCCTTGAACGGCTTGTCGCGGAAGGACTTCGCTCGTCCCTCGCTCGCGCCCTCTCTGCCCTTGTTTTTCCAAGGCTTGTCCATCCGCGCACCCTCACGACCGACATGTGCGTCGTCGTGCTGGCCGCGGGAAAAGCTGCTGAAATCCGGGGCGCTTTCGAGTCTTGTGACGCGGATACCCCGCTCCATCATTCCGTCTTTGCCGAGCTTTGCAATGAACCGGTCGGCGTGTCCGGCGGCGATCTCCACGAAGGTCTCGTCGGCCTGCATCTTGATGGCGCCGATCTCGTTCTTGCTGAGGTCACCATTGCGGCAGATCGTCGGGATCAGCCAACGCGGTTCTGCTCGCTGCTTGCGGCCGACCGACAGCGAAAACCAGACGGCGGGCCCGAAATCACCCCTCGGCGTCAGCGGCCGGGAGGCGGGATCGCCCCGTTCGCCGCCTTCGCGCGGCTTGCGGCCGGGTTCGAGCGAGACCTCGATGATATCTTCAGGTGCGGAATTCTTGCCGCGGTAAAGCGTGACGAATGCTGTAGCGAGCTTGCGAGCGTCGAACCGCTCGACGAGCTTTCCGACAAGCGCCTCTTCCGAGTCGTCCTTTGGCACCTCCTCGAAGATCGGATCGGCAAACAGCCGTTCTTCGTCCCGGGCACTCACCTCGTCGGCAGAGGGCGGGTTCGCCCAGGTCGGCTCGATCTTGGCGCCCATCAGGAGGCGCTCGGCCTTGCGCCGCTGGTTGACCGGCACGATCAGCGCACTGACGCCCTTCCGGCCAGCGCGACCGGTCCGCCCAGAGCGGTGCAGCAGCGTTTCGGAATTGCTCGGCAGGTCGGCATGGATGACGAGTTCAAGGCCAGGCAGGTCTATGCCGCGGGCGGCGACGTCGGTTGCGATACAGACGCGCGCGCGACCGTCACGCATGGCCTGCAACGCGTGGGTACGCTCGTTCTGGGTCAACTCGCCCGACAAGGCGACAACGGAGAAATTGCGATTTGAAAGCCGCGCATGCAGATGGTTGACCCCAGCACGTGTCGAGCAGAACACGATCGCGTTCGGAGCCTCGTAATAACGCAAGACGTTGACGATGGCATGCTCGCGATCATGCGGGGTGACGAGCAGCGCTCGATAGTCGATATCGATATGCTGCTTCTGTTCGGCCTGGGTGCTGATGCGCACCGCATCCCGCTGGTAGCTCTTGGCAAGCTTGGCGATTGCGGCGGGGACCGTCGCCGAGAACATCAGCGTGCGACGGTCATCCGGCGCCGATTCAAGAATGAATTCAAGATCTTCGCGGAAACCAAGGTCGAGCATCTCGTCGGCTTCGTCGAGCACTGCGACCCTGATCTCCGCCATGTCGAGTGCCGAACGTCGGATATGGTCGCAGATGCGGCCCGGAGTCCCGACGACGATATGTGCGCCGCGTTCCAGCGCCCGCCGCTCGTTGCGGATATCCATGCCGCCGACACAGGACGTAATTACGGCACCGGCTTCCGCATAGAGCCAGTCGAGTTCCCGCTTCACCTGCATGGCAAGTTCCCGCGTCGGGGCGATAACAAGCGCCAGCGGGGCTGCCGCGCGGCCGAAGCGTTCTGCGTTTTCGAGCAGAGTGGGAGCCATGGCGATACCGAAGGCGACAGTCTTGCCGGAGCCGGTCTGGGCCGAGACAAGCGCGTCCGACGTGGCTAGCGCAGGGTCGAGCATCGCCTGCTGGACCGGGGTCAGTGTGGCATAGCCGCGTTTTTCCAACGCCTTGGCGATCGCCGGAACAGCGCCATTGATATCAGTCATGAGATCGGTCTTTCGGATTTTCGGGGGCGCTTGCGCCCAGGGCTGCAACGATCGCAGCCGAACGTTTGCGCCGTCCCTAGCGGGAAACCCCGAAAAAGTCAAAAGCTTATCGGTATGTCAGACGGCAAACACCTTCGCCCGCCGCAGGGTCACAAAGCCCCCGTCGCCGGCTTTGAGGAGGCGTTCGGGCTCCACATCGAATTCCAGATGCTCGCCTGTCTCGGCCGTGGCCAGCACGCGCCGGCCGTCGGCGCGGTCCAGTACGCGACTGATGCTGGCCGGAATGCCCGGCCCCTGTAACGACCAGTCGAGATCGGCCGGGCGTGCGTAGAGTTCCGCCTTGCCGTCTGCCAGTCCAGAAACCTCGATCGCCGCACCGCTGGCATAGGCCTTGCCGTCGCGCACTTCGGCGGCGATCACATTGGCGTCGCCAAGAAATTTCATCACAAAGGCCGATTGCGGATCGCGGCACCCCTCTTCCGGGGTCCCCTGCTGCACGATCTGCCCGTCCTTCAGGATCACCACGCGATCGGCAAGATCGAGTGCTTCTTCCTGGTCGTGCGTCACGAACAGGGTCGTGATGCCGAGTTCGGAATGGATCTCGCGCAGCCAGCGGCGCAGGTCGCGCCGCACGTTGGCGTCGAGCGCACCGAAAGGTTCGTCGAGAAGCAGCACCTTGGGATCGACCGCAAGCGCACGGGCAAGCGCCACGCGCTGCCGCTGGCCTCCGGAGATCTGCGCCGGGAACCGCTCGCCGAGCCCCTCCAGCCGCACCAGCCGCAGCAACTCTCTGACACGCGCCTCGATTGCCGCCTTCTCGCGCTTCACCTTCGACACCTTCATGCCGAAGGCGATGTTTTCGGCGACCGTCATATGAGGGAAAAGCGCGTAATGCTGAAACACGAAGCCGACGCCGCGGTCGCGCACCGGAATATCGGTCGCGTCCTGCTCGCCGAAATAGATGTGCCCGCCATCGGCATATTCGAGGCCGGCCACCATGCGCAGAATGGTCGTCTTGCCCGAGCCGGAGGGCCCGAGTAAAGCGACGAGTTCTCCGCTTTCGATCTCGAGCGACACGTCCCGCACGGCCCGGAAGGTCTCGAAGGTTTTGACGATGTGGTCGAGGCGGATTTTCATGTGGCGTTCTCGGCAGAATTGGAGGCCAAGGCGGGGCGGCGGACGCGGCCGGCGCCGTGGCGCTCCAGCCCCACCTTCGCGATGATGGTAAAGACGGCGATCAGCGCCAGGATCGAGGCCGAGGCGAACGCGCCTGTCGCCTGGTAGTCGTGATAGAGCAATTCGATATGCAGTGGCAGCGTGTTGGTCTGCCCGCGGATATTGCCGGCCACGACCGAGACGGCCCCGAACTCGCCCATGACGCGGGCGTTGCACAGAATGACGCCGTAAAGCAGCGCCCATTTCACATTCGGCAGCGTCACCGAGAAGAAGGTGCGCCAGCCCGAGGCGCCGAGCGAGGTCGCCGCCTCCTCGAGATCGCGCCCCTGCGCCTGCATGAGCGGAATGAGCTCCCGCGCGACGAACGGCGCGGTGACGAACATCGAAGCGAGGATGATGCCGGGGATCGCAAACAGGATCTTGATGCCCCAGGCATCGAGGGTCGGCCCGAAGATGCCCTGCAGACCGTAGACGAAGAGATAGGCGACCCCGGCAACGATCGGCGACACCGAGAACGGGATCTCGATCAGTACGAGCAGGAAGCGCTTGCCCCAGAAGTCGAACTTGGTGATCGCCCAGGCTGCCGCAATTCCGAACGCCGTATTGACGGGCACGGCAACGAGCGCCGTCAGCACGGTCAACATGATCGCGTGCCGCGTGTCGGGATGGAGGATCGTTTCGCGGTAGACGGCCCAGCCCTTCGCCAAGGCCTCCACGCCGATGACGACGAGCGGCGCGACGATGATCAGCGCCACCAGGACCAGCACCAGGCCGATCATGAACTGCCGGAAGAGCGGCTGATCGCCGACCCGCGGCGGCTTGCCATGTGTGTTAAGCCTGCTCATGGTCAGCCCCTTGCCGTATAGCGCAGGGCTCGCGCCTGCAGCCAGTTGGTGACCGCCAGCATCACGAAAGCGGTGATCAGGAGCACCGAGGCGATCGCCGCAGCCGCTTGGTAATCATACTCCTCCAGCCGGATGAAGATCAGCAGTGCCGTGATTTCCGTCGACATCGGCTGGTTGCCGGCAATGAAGATGATCGCGCCGAACTCGCCCAGGCTGCGGGCGAAGGAAAGCGAAACCCCCGCGAGAAGCGCGGGAGTGAGCAGCGGCAGGATCACCTTGCGGAAGATTGTCCAGTCGCTCCCCCCGAGCGATTGCGCGGCCTCTTCGAGTGCCGGATCAAGATCCTCCAGCACCGGCTGCACCGTGCGCACGATGAAGGGGAGCGAGGTGAAGCACATGGCAACCATGATGCCGATCGGCGTATAGGCGACCCGGATCCCGAGTGGCTCGAGGATCGAACCGAACCAGCCGTTCGAAGCGAAGAGAGCCGTCAGCGCGATACCTGCAACTGCCGTCGGCAAGGCGAATGGAAGATCCACCATGGCATCCACGAAGCGCCAGCCGGGGAAACGGTAGCGCGTCAGCACCCAGGCGAGAGCCAATCCGAAGAACAGGTTGAACGTCGTTGCGCCCAGTGCCGAAAGCACCGTGACCCGATAGCTCGCCAGCGACCGCGAGGAGGAGACGATCCGCCAGTAGTCCTCAGGGCCGAGGCTTGCGGCCTTCAAGACAAGAGCCACAAGCGGCAACACCACGATCAGTCCCACGTAAAGGACGGTCACACCCAGCGACAGGCGTAATCCGGGCAGGACGTTGCGTTTCAAGCGGCTGCTCCTTGTCACGGCAAAACCCCGGCGGGATCAACGTCCGCCGGGTGCATCAGTTTGCTCAGGCTGGGGATTAACGGCTGCCGTAGAGCTTGTCGAGGGTGCCGCCCGAAGCGAAATGCTCCTTCTGGATCTTTTCCCAGCCGCCGAAAACGTCGTCGACGTTGACGAGGCGGATCTCCGGGAATTCCCCCTTATACTCTGCGGCGACCTTTTCGTTGTTCACGCGATGCCCGAACTGGGCGGCGATCCTCTGCCCTTCTTCCGTATAGAGGAAGTCGAGATAGGTCTTCGCGAGTTCTTCCGTTCCGCGTTTCTTGGCGACCCTGTCGACGATGGCAACCGGGAATTCGGCGAGAAGGCTGACGCTTGGGGTGACGGCCTCGACCTTGTCTGTCCCGTACTGCTTGGCAATACCCCGGGTTTCCGCCTCGAAGGTGATCAACACGTCACCGGTTTCCCGCTCCACGAAGGTGGTCGTTGCCGCGCGGCCGCCGGTATCGAAAACCGGAACGTTGTCGAAGATCTTGGTGATGAATGCCTGGATCTTGTCCTCGTCGCCCTCGTAGGCCTCCTTAGCCCAGGCATAGGCGGCAAGATAGGTGTAGCGGGCGTTGCCCGAGGTCTTCGGGTTCGGGAAAACGGCGTGGACGTCATCGCGGGCGAGATCGCCCCAGTCCTTGATATTCTTCGGATTGCCAGCCCGCACCAGGAAGGATGGGAAGGAGTAGAAAGGCGACGCGTTGTTCGGGAACTCCGTCTGCCAGTCTTCGGATACGAAACCCTGCTTCACCAGGAAGTCCACGTCCGGAACCTGGTTGAACGTCACGACGTCGGCCTCCAGACCTTCGACTATGGAACGCGCCTGCTTCGACGTCCCCGCATGTGACTGGTCAACCGTGACGCCCGGATGAGCCTTGACGAAGGCTTCGTTCTCCGCAGCGAAGATTTCCCGAGCAATATCGTAGGACGCGTTGAGAAGCTTGTTCGGCTCCTGCGCCAGAACTGGCTGGGCGAGAAAGGCCGCAAGAGCGGAGCCGAGGATGACGAGGCGGTTCATGGAAGTCTCCAGAGTGGTATGGTAGCCGGAAACTATCGGGAGACAATCATGGTCGCGAGGAACTCAGGACCCTGGTTTCCCCCACAGTTAGAAAATTTGGTTCGTTTTCCAGCTCGTTCGGCGCCTGTTTTACCCTTCAAGCACGAAGAGTCCAAGCCACTCTTCCTCAAACCGAGCTTACTGGCCGAGCCGCCGCCACCAGGATGATCCCCGAAAGGGACACGGCCATGCCGAGGGCCATCGGCCACGAGAGTGGTTCCCCGAACATCGCCCAGGCCCATATCATCACGACGGGCGGGCTGAGATACAAGACCGCCGTGACGCGGGCTGGCGACGACTTGCGCAGCGCCAGATAGTAGAGGCTCCAGGCTCCTATGGTCGCAACGAAGACGAGCCACAGGACGCCACCGATGAACCCGGGCTCCATCACCGGCAAGACACGTCCCTCATGCCATGCGAAGGGCGAGAAGATGGCCGCGGCCGACAGGCACTGGATGCAGAGGCTCTGATGCACCGGCATGACGTTCGTGGGACTGCGCTTTTGCAGCAGCGTCGCTACGGCGAGCGACAACGTTCCGATCACCGGCAGGCCATACGCCCACAGTGGCACATCACCCATGCTCATCGGCCAGCCCGACGCGATCAGGACGCCTGTAAGACCTATCAACGAGCCGAGCCATTGGCGCGGCGTAAGGAGATGCCCGAGAATGGGCCAGGATAGCACCGCAACCATCAGGGGCAGCATGTCCGTAATGAGGGCGACGAGGCCGGTGGGAACGCCGAAGGAGATCGCCAGCGCAAAGCCGCCGAGATAGACGGACATCGCAAGCGCTCCAAACAGCATTTGCGGCAGAACATCCCTCCACCGCACCCTTGGCCCCCACACGAGGGCGAATGGCAGGAGCACGAGGCCGGACACAAGGCTGCGCCACAGCAGGATGAGGAAAATGGGAGCGTGGTCGCTGGCAAAGCGAATGCCGATGAAGCCGGCACTCCAGCAGATGACCAGCGCGGCCTCGAGCAACAGGACAACCGCAAGCGCCGAGAATCTTCCTCTGGAATCAGGTCCTGCGGCAAGACCGTCAACCATCATCACGCTCGTTCCGCAGGCGCTCCAGCATGGACGCAGCGATCCTTCGTGCGACTTTCAGCTGCCTTTCATGGCCTTCAAGCCCGGCTCTCGACATGGCGCCTTCCAGAAGAAACGAAAGGTGCTGGGCCATCTCTGACACCGAAGACGGCTCAAGGTGCATGTCGACAAGGCATTCCTCGAAGAACTGCTCGACCTCGTCCTTCTGTGCCGCCACAACCGCGCGCGCCATATCGCCGATCGGCAGCTCCGCCGCGGCATTGAACAATCCGCAACCCCGAAACCCTCCCGCGGCTGCCGTTGCGTGATCGACGTAGGAATCGAAGACCGCCAATATCCGCTCGTGGGGGGTGGCGGTCCGATCCAGCCGGGCATTCAGCAATTCGTGCCAGTCCTCGCACCGACGCTCCAGATAGGCAGTCACGAGATCGGCCTTGGAGGAGAAGTTGTTGTAGAGGCTCATCTTCGCGACGCCGGCCCGGGCTGTGATTGAATCGATCCCCGTCGCGGTCAGGCCATCGGCGTAGAAAAGCTCCGAGGCTGCTTGCAAGAGGCGTTCGCGCGCTCCGCCACCACTAAGCATATGACCCTCCATTACTATGTAGACCGGTATACCTATCTGTCGACTGCGTCAATCCTGCTCACGAGAGGTACTGGCCCACCGCTCGCTAACGCCTCACGCACGATCGCGTCGGAGTGTGGGGCAGACCGCAATGTCTTGCGATCGCTCACGGCGACTACAGGCAGCGCCGCATCCTTGCCTGCGGGATCTGGCGGAAAAACGGTGGTCAGCGGATGGAAATCGGGTCCGCGAGCTGCGCTCTTCCACCGGTTTCGAGCCTGGTGTCCAGGACCGTTCCTGAAAGCGACGAGCTAGAAATCGCGATAGACGGAAGAGCGGTGGAGCGGCCGGTGCAGACGATCTATTTCACGTGCCACGATGCCGCCTGACGCAACGCGTCTTGCGGCATATTGCCGGAAACGTATTCAAGCGGCTCTCAAGCACCTGCCTTCTCGCGCAGCATGTGTATGACCGACGAGAAATCCTCATCTCCGTGCCCGCTCTTCTCAAACTCCGAATAGAGTTGAGCTGCATGGGCACCGAGCGGTGTCGCCGCCCCGGATTGTCTCGCCGCCTCTTGAGACAACAGCAGGTCTTTCAGCATCAGCGCTGCGGCGAAGCCTGGCTTGTAGTCGTTGTTGGCGGGAGACGTGGGCACCGGGCCCGGTACCGGGCAATAGGTGGTGAGCGACCAGCACTGCCCGGATGACGTCGAGGCGACGTCGAACAGCGCCCGATGCGAAAGCCCGAGCTTCTCGGCCAGACCGAAAGCTTCGCAGACGCCGATCATCGAGATTCCGAGGATCATGTTGTTGCAGATCTTGGCAGCTTGCCCTGCCCCGGCGCCACCGCAATGCACCACTTTCTTCCCCATCGTCTGCAGGATAGGAAGACCCGCCGCGAACGCCGTCTCCGAACCGCCCACCATGAAAGTGAGCGTGCCCGCCGCCGCCCCGCCTGTTCCTCCGGAAACCGGCGCATCGAGCGACATGCAGTTCATCACCTCGGCCAGTTTGTGCGCCTTCCGGGCACTGTCCACATCGATCGTCGAGCAGTCGATGACGAGCGTGCCCTCGGCGACCAGGGTCGTCAGGTCTGTCCAGACGGCCAGGACATGCTCCCCTTTCGGAAGCATCGTGATGACACATTCGGCATTACGGGCGGCGTCCGCAAGCGAGCTTGCCGCACGAACACCGTTCTCCGCAGCAAGCCTCATTGACGAGGGGGAAAGATCGAAGCCATGAACCTCGTGACCGGCGCGGACCAGGTTGGCAGCCATTGGACCACCCATGTTCCCAAGTCCGACGAAAGCGATCCTGATCATGTCTTCCTCCCCTTCAGGCTCATAGCCGGTGATCCGGAAACAGCGCCGGATGCCGCGCATCGAAATACTTGCTCACATCCTGCTCGGTCACCTCCTCCAGCTTACCCGGTGACCATTGTGGATTGCGATCCTTGTCGATGACGGCAGCTCGCACCCCCTCATAAAAATCGTGGTTCAACAGGATCTTCACGGCCGCCGTGAATTCCCGCTCAAGGCATTCGACCAGGCTTGAACTCTGCCGCCCCTCGCGCAACAGCCGTAGCGCAAGCTTCAGGCTCGTTGGAGAGCGCCGGCCGATAAGAGCTCCCGTGCTGGCGGCAAAGGCATTGTCCTCTTTTTTTAGAGCAGCGGCAATCTCCTCGACGGTGCCGAACCGGAAAGTTCGGTCGATCAGTTCGCGATGCAATCTCAGTTGGCTCTCCCCCGGCATCACCGCGAAACGGTCGATGACAGCGCGCACTTGCTCGTCCGAGGCTCCGCTCGGCAGCTCACCCAGCCTCTCCGTCACGGCCCCAAGCCGGTCCGACGGCAGGTGGACATCGGCCAGACCGGCATAGATGGCGTCAGCCGCACCGATCGCTTCGGCCGTCAACGCTATCCAGGTACCGATTTCGCCCGGGGCCCGCGGCAAAAGCCATGTGGCGCCGACATCCGGCACGTAGCCGATCCCGGTTTCCGGCATCGCAAGCTTCGTCCTTTCGGTGACGATCCGGTGCTTGCCATGCGCGGAAATCCCCACCCCTCCGCCCATGACGATCCCGTCCATCAGCGCGACATAGGGCTTCGGATAATGTGCGATCCTGTAGTTGAGCGGGAATTCCTCCCGCCAAAAACGTGTAACCTCGGGATCGCCCGCCCGGCCCATCTCATGGATCATGCGGATGTCTCCGCCGGCGCAAAGGCCCCGCTCACCCTCACCTTTCACGATCACGCAGGAGACCTTGGGATCCTGGGCAAAGTCCTCCAGGGCGGATGCCATCATCCGCACCATGGTCAGCGTGAGGCTATTCAGAGCCTTGGGCCGGTTGAGCCGGATGACGGCGGCCGAACCGATCCGCTCTAGCAGGACATCCTGGCTCTCCAGGAATGCATCGGACATTGGTTTCTCCAATCAGCGATTATCCGCGAGGATCATCTCCGCTGCCTTCTCGGCGATCATGATCGTTGGCGAATTGGTGTTGCCGGAGGTTATATTGGGCATGATCGACGCATCGGCGATACGCAGGCGGCCGACTGCCCGCATCTTCAGCCGCGGATCGACGACGCTTTCGGAATCTCCCCCCATGCGCGCCGTGCCGACCGGGTGGAAGATCGTGGTGCCGATTTCCCCGGCCGCCTTTTCGAGCTCCTCATCCGTCTCGTAGGAAGGACCCGGCTTGTATTCCTCTGGACCATAGCGGGCGAAGGCCGGCTTCCTGACGATCTCGCGGGTAAGTCGAACCGCCCTCACCGCCACTTCGCGATCCCCCCGGGTTGAAAGATAATTCGGTCGGATGGCAGGCTGCGCGGCGAAATCCGGACCTTTGACATGCACGGAGCCCCGGCTTTCGGGCCTGAGATTGCACACACTTGCAGTCATGGCCGGGAAAATGTGCACCGGATCACCGAACTTGTCGAGCGAAACGGGCTGGACGTGATATTCCAGGTCCGGCATTTCCTTGTCCGGTCCTGACCTGGTGAAGATGCCAAGCTGGCTCGGCGCCATCGACATCGGTCCGGAGCGTCGAAAGGCATATTCCAGCCCGATGGCCGCCTTGCCGACAAAGCTCGACGCTCTCTCGTTCAGCGTCGGCACGCCTGTGACTTTGTAGACCAACCGCAGTTGCAGATGGTCCTGCAGGTTCTCACCCACGCTTTTGACCTCCTTCACCACCCCGATGCCCGCCTCCTGCAGCACCTCGCCACGGCCGATACCAGACAGTTCGAGGATATGCGGCGTGCCAATCGCGCCGGCGCTCAGCACCGTCTCCCGCCGGGCATAGGCCGTGCGGGCAATCCCGTCGTGCTGGAACTCGACACCCTGTACCTCGCCGTTCTCGATGATCAGGCGGCGCACATGCGCCTTCGTCGCCACGATCAGGTTCGGCCGCCGCATCGCCGGACGCAGGAAAGCCTTGGAGGCATTCCAGCGTATGCCGGACCGCTGGTTGACGTCGAAATAGCCGGAGCCTTCGTTGTTTCCCCGGTTGAAGTCGTCGACGGGCGGAATACCGGCCTCTTCAGCCGCCTTCTGGAAGGCATCCAGTACTGCCCAGCGGACGCGCGATTTCTCGATCCGCCATTCGCCGCCGGTGCCGTGCATGTCGTCGGCGCCCTTGTAGAAATCCTCGTTCTTCTTGAAGATCGGCAGCACGTCCTCCCAACCCCAGCCGGTGCAGCCCATCTGCCGCCACAGGTCGTAGTCCCGTGCCTGACCGCGCATGTAGATCATGCCGTTGATCGATGAGCAGCCACCGAGAATCTTGCCCCGGGGGTAAGAAAGGGAACGCCCGTTGAGGCCTTCTTCCTTTTCGGTGGTGAAACACCAGTCCGTGCGGGGATTGTTGATGCAGTAGAGATAGCCGACCGGAATATGTACCCAGTGGTAGTTGTCCTTGCCGCCAGCCTCGAGGACAAGGACACGATTGCCGGGGTCTTTCGAGAGGCGGTTGGCGAGCACACAGCCGGCGCTGCCGGCGCCGATGACGATGTAGTCGTAGGTATCCATCGTCTTGTCATTCACCGCCTGTGCTCGAAGCCGAGCTTCCGGCCGAGCCGGGATGCGTAGAACTCGCCGATGAGGCCGCGCCGGAAGACCAGCACGCAGACCATGAACACGACGCCGGTGATGATCGTCACCGGGAAGTCCGAGGTCGCCAGATAGTTTTGCAGCGTGACGACGAGGCCGGCGCCAAAGATGGGGCCGATCAGCGTGCCGATACCGCCGAGCAGCGTCATCAGGATCACTTCGCCCGACATCTGCCAGGCGACGTCGGTGAGCGTCGCGAACTGGAAGACAAGCGCCTTGGTGCCGCCGGCCAGTCCCGCCAGCGCCGCCGACATGACGAAGGCTCCGAGCTTGTAGCGTGAAACCGAATAACCGAGCGATGTCGCCCGGGCCTCGTTCTCCCGGATCGACTTCAGGATCATGCCGAACGGCGAGTTGATGAAGCCCCAGATCAGGACCATGCCAATCAGGAAAACCGCCAGCACGAAGTAATACATGTTGGTCGACTGACCAAGGTCGATAAAGCCGAACAGATACCCGCGCGGCACGGACTGGATGCCGTCCTCGCCATGGGTGAAACCCGCCTGCAGGCAGAAGAAGAAAAACATCTGCGACAGAGCAAGCGTGATCATGGCAAAATAGATCCCCTGCCGTCGGATCGCTACATAGCCCATCAAGAGGCCGAGCAACGCCGCTCCCAAGACGCCTGTAAGCACCCCGAGCTCAGGAGGGAACCCCCATTCCTTCACCACATGCGCGGTGAAATAGGCGGCACCGCCGAAGAAGGTTGCATGTCCGAACGAGAGCAGGCCGGTATAGCCGAGTAGCAGATTGAAGGCGCAGGCAAACAAGGCGAAGCACAGGAGCTTCATGAGAAAGATCGGATAGAAGAAGACCGGCGCAACCACGAGAAGGACAAGGCCGGCGATCAGGAACGCGGCATAGGTCCTGGACGCGGTGGCGGATCGTTCGGCGCGGAGAGTGGCTGGAGGGCTGTGGGTCATCTCGCTCATTTCACGCATCCCGCCCGAAGAGGCCCGCCGGCCGGATCAGAAGCACTATCGCCATGATGACGAAGATGACGATGTTCGACGCTTCCGGGTAGAAGACCTTTGTCAGCCCCTCAGCAATGCCCAGCATGTAGCCGGTGACGATGGCGCCCATGATCGATCCCATGCCGCCGACGACGACGACGGCGAAGACGACGATGATGATGTTGCTCCCCATCAACGGCGAGACCTGGTAGATCGGCGCCGCAAGCACACCAGCGAAGGCGGCAAGCGCGGCGCCCAGCGCGTAGGTGAGCGTCAGCAGCATGGGCACGTTGATGCCGAAGGCCTGCACCAGCACCGGGTTTTCCGTCGCGGCCCGCAGATACGAGCCGAGCTTGGTCTTCTCGATCAGCAGCCAGGTGCCGAGGCAGGCGAGAAGCGACACCACGACCACCCAGCCGCGATAGTTCGGCAGGAACATGAAGCCGAGATTGGTGCCGCCGGCAAGCAGCGGCGGCGTCGCATAGGGCTGGCCGGAAGCGCCGTAGAGATAGCGGAACGTCCCCTCGATCGTCAGAGCCAGGCCGAAGGTGAACAGCAGGCCATAGAGATGGTCGAGCTTGTAC